>DPMC01000117.1:1241-16150 GCA_003541675.1 Acidimicrobiaceae bacterium
CGACGGCACCACCGAGTTGAGCCGTGACATCGCGGCCCTGGGCATCTACCCGGCCGTGGATCCGCTGGCCTCGACGTCGACCATCCTCACTCCCGAGGTTGTCGGACAGAAGCACTACGACACGGCCCGCCGGGTACAGGAGATCCTGCAGCGCTACAAGGAGCTGCAGGACATCATTGCCATCCTCGGCCTGGACGAGCTCTCTGAGGAGGACCGGATCACCGTGTCCCGGGCCCGCAAGGTCCAGCGCTTCCTGTCTCAGCCCATGAACGTGGCCGAGATCTTCACCGGGTTGCCCGGCGTGACCACCCCGGTCGAGGACACCGTGGATTCGTTCGCCGCCCTCGTCGACGGCGAGTTGGACGACCTGCCCGAGCAGGCCTTCTTGAACGTCGGTGGTGCCGAGGACGCTCGCCGCAAGGCCCGAGAGCTCGAGGCCTAAGCCGACCATGACGTTCCAGGTCGAGCTGGTCTCCCCGGAGGCCATCTCCTACAGCGGCGAAGCTGAAATGGTCATTGCCCGGACGCTCGAAGGTGGCGACATTGCCTTCCAGCCGGGTCACGTTCCATTCATCGGCGTGCTGGCTGTCTGGTCAGTCGACGTGATCCGTCCCGATGGCGACCGCGACACCATTGCCGTGCACCAGGGTTTCGTCCAGGTGGCTGGCACGAAGGTCAGCATCTTGTCTGACGTGTCCGAGTCAGCCGGCGACATCGACGTGGCCCGCGCCGAGGCGGCGAAGTCGACGGCCGAGCAGGCGTTGACCGCCGACCGGGACGACGAGGACGCTGCGGGCGCCCTGCTCCGGGCCGAACTACGCCTCCGGGTGGCCGGCGCCTAGTTCCACCGTCCGCCTATCGCGGGCGAGAATCAGTAGACGGGCGAGAACTCCTCGAGCTTGTCCAGGGCGTGGTGGGCGTCGATCATGCGCACCGTGCCGGACTTGGAGCGCATCACCAGGGACTGCGTGTGGGCCGCTCCCGACGTGTAGTGGACGCCCTTGACCAGGTCACCGTCGGTGATCCCGGTCGCCGAGAAGAAGCAGTTGTCGCCGGCCACAAGGTCATCAGTGCCCAGCACCCGGTCCAGGTCGTAGCCAGCCTCGACAGCAGCCGTGCGTTCGTCCTCGTTCCGGGGCCACAGCCGACCCTGGATGGCGCCGCCCATGCACTTGAGTGCAGCGGCTGAGATGACACCCTCCGGGGTGCCGCCGATGCCGAACAACACGTCGGCACCCGAGTTAGGCCAAGCGGTGGAGATGGCACCGGCCACGTCACCGTCTGGAATGAGACGGATGCGGGCTCCAGCGGCTCGGACCTCGTCGATCAGGTTGTTGTGGCGGTCACGATCCAGAATCACCGCGGTGAGGTCCCGGACGTCCTCGCGCTTGGCCTCGGCGATGCGCCGCAGGTTCTCGGCAGGTGAGGCAGTGATGTCTATGACGTCGGCGCATTGCTGCCCGACAGCGATCTTCTCCATGTAGACGCACGGCCCGGGGTCGAACATGGTGCCCCGGTCGCTGACCGCAATGACCGCGATGGCGTTGGCTCGGCCCAGCGAGGTCAGCGTGGTGCCATCGATGGGGTCGACGGCGATGTCGGCAGCCGGCGGCTGGCCGTTACCGATCCGCTCACCGTTGTAGAGCATTGGGGCTTCGTCCTTCTCGCCCTCACCGATAACCACGATGCCGTCCATGGTGACGGTGTCAAGGACGTGACGCATGGCGTCGACCGCCGCGCCGTCGGCGCCCTCCTTGTCGCCGCGGCCCATCCAGCGTGAGGCGGCCAGGGCGGCGGCTTCGGTAACCCGGCAGAGGTCGAGGGCGAGGTTGCGGTCGGGTACCTGAGCGTCTTCGGTCATAGGTCGGGAACCTACCCTTGCCGCGGGGGACGTGGGAGACCGGCCGGAGTGGCACACTTCCGCCATGGCCTGGTGCTTCCAATGCGGAAACGAGTACGCGCCCGGGGTCGAGGACTGTGTCGAGTGCGGTGTGGCCCTGGTGTCTGAACCGCCGGCCGACGCGGCCGAGGTCGGTGCCCTCGACGAAGACCAGCTGGCCTACGAGCTTCACGAGTGGGCCGGCGAGAGCCGGAGAATCCTAGATCAGGACTTGACCGCCGCCGGTATTGCCCACGCTTGGCAGGGGGCCACCTTGGTGGTGCGGGTCGCTGACGAGGAGACCGTCGACCGGGCCATCGAGGATGCCGAGGACGCAGGAGGTCCGGCTATCGAGCCCGGAGTGGAGACGGTGGCCTACGAGGTGGGCGGCTGGGCTGCCGACGAACAGTCGGCGTTCAGTGATCTGCTGGTGCGCCTGGGCGTGCCGCACGAGTTCGACGCTGAGGGCGACCTGGTGGTGCGGGCCGCCGACGAGGACGCCGTGGAGGTCGCTTTGGACGCGTTCGAGGCCGAGGCCGACGACCGGCCCGAGCTTGAGGGGTTGGATGCCAACGGCCTGCTCAGCGACGTGTTCGTGGCCTGTGACCGCCTGCGACGCGATGCCCGGGACCTGGCCGGGATCGAGGGGCTGGCCAACCTGGCCCCTGTGTTGGTGGGTCATCGCCCGCCGTTCGGGATCGACGGACGGATGTGGAACGCCCTGGGCGAACGCACCATGGGGCTGGTCGGGTTGCTCGGCACCGGAGACCCGGAGCCCGCAGAGGTGTCAGCTGTGGCCGGCGAGCTGGCCGAGGTGCTCCGCCACCTGACCTAGGTGCTCGTCGCTGGGGTCAGCGGGAGTCGACCGAAGTGGTCGGTTTCCGACCGGTTGCGTCGACCCCATCTGTGGGGGATCCTCATCCCCCGGTCGGGACCGACCCGACCGGTGCGACGAGAGAGCGGTAGCCATGCGATTCATCCAGATCATCGAGTCCGAGGGAGACGCGGCCCAGGAGTTGGCCGATGTGCAGGGCTATGCGGAGCAGGCGGCCGGCGACGAGACCGTGACGGTCGAGCGGGTCACCGTGTGCGGCGATCGAGACCGGCCGGGGACCGTCATCGTGATCGCCGAGTTCGCCTCGGCCGAGGCCGCCAAGCAGAACGACGAGCACGAGATCACCCAGGAGGGAGCGGCCAACGCCCCCGACGACACCTCCTACCGGAATCTGGACGTGGTCGGCGTAGTCGAGATGTGAGTTGGCGGCCCCGGTAGGGGCCACCGAGATCAGGCGGCGGCGTCTTCGGCTGACCGCAACACCTTCCATAGCGAGCGGTAGGTCGGCCACTCCAGATCGCCCAAGTAGCCGTCGTCCACCAGTGCCTCGTGCAGACGGGGGAGGTTGCGGTACGGCACCGTCATATCGGCGTGGTGGGCCAAGTGGTAGCCCACGCTGAACGGCACCATCACCAGGCGGGCCACCAGTGACTGGTGCACGTGGTGGGTGGTGCGCCGACGATCTTCCGAACGGGTCATGCCGCCGTGTTCAGCAATAGCCCGGATCCGGTTCAGGCCCTGGTAGAGGGTGGCCCACGGGAGCACCCAAAGCAGCAGGTACAGCCACGGATGGCCGGCGGCCCAGAAGGCGGCCAGCACCAAGACCTGCCCGGCCAAGAACCAGTAGGTGAGTCGCCGGTGACGTGTCTCGCGGAGCCGTTGGAACCGGGGCCGCACGATCCGAAAGGCCGAGACGCCGGTCAGGTCCCGACGGTGCTTGCGCCGCATCGACGCCGTGGTGATCGGATACCGGGCGTAGAGCCCGAAATCGGGCTCCTTCGGGCCGAACTCGTCTCGATGGTGGTGGATGTGGCCGATCCGATAGCCATGGCCGCCGGTGCCGAAGGTCAGCCAGCCAATGAGGTTGATGCCGACCAGGTCATTGATTCGACGTCCGGAGAACAGCACCCGGTGGGCGGCCTCGTGGTGGAGGATGAACAATCGGTTCTGGGCAATGGGCATGAGCAGAAATGCCGCCACCCACGAGGCAGGGTGGGTGGCAGCCACGGCGGCGACCACCACGGCCACCGGGAAGAGCACGGAGCCGACCACGGTCAGGGCGTTGCGGGCATTGGGCACGGTGCGCAGCGAGTCCCGGAACGCCCCCCTCGGGCGACCATCGGGATGGAGCCGATCGCTGCCAGCAAACGGAGCCGGCGAGGGCGCCATTCCCCCGGTCATCGACGCTACGGCCACCTCATGTTCCATGAGATGAGCGTACAGATCGGTGCCCGCCGGGGTCGGATCAGCGACCCGGCTACCCTCAGCCGGTGTCTCGCCCCGTGCCGGTCTCCCCGTCGGTCTCCGGATTGTTCCTGACCCCCGGTGCTGGCAGTGACCGCAACCAGGCCGGCCTGCTCGCCCTGGAGAAACACCTGGCTCCGCTCCCTGTCGAGCGCATGGACTTTCCATACCGGAAGGCCGGAAAGCACTTTCCCGACCGGGCGCCGGTGCTGGTGGAGGCCGTACGCGATGGTGTGGCCGACATGGCTGGTGCTCGTGGGGTCGATCCGTCCCGCCTCGTGCTGGGCGGTCGCAGCATGGGGGGACGGATGTGTTCGATGGCGGTCGCTGAGGGGCTCCCAGCAGCCGGTCTGGTGCTCATCTGCTACCCGCTCCACCCGCCAACGAAGCCGGAGAACCTCAGAGTCGAGCACTTCGGTGCCATTGATGTGCCGTGCCTCTTCGTCTCCGGTGACCGCGACGAGTTCGGGTCGCCCGCTGAATTCGATGCCCAACTGGAAGCCATTCCCGGCCCGGTCACCGTGGTGCGTCTGGCTGGCAAACGTCATGACCTGAAGGGCGCCGACGAAGCTGTGTGCGACGCCGTGGGCGACTGGCTGGAGAATTTGCGCAGGATTTGATCGAATCATTTGCGCAGGATTTGATCGAATCATTTGCGTAGGAGTTGAGGGAATCATCAGCGCCGAACTAGAAAATAGGTCCGATAGATAGCGCGTCCAGAGGGACGCGCTGATGAAGGGACGCCAGATGAGATACGCCGCTCCGGCGACGGTTGATGAAGCCCAGACGCTGTTGTCGGATAATCCCGGCTCGCAGGTCTTTGCCGGCGCTACCGACCTCGTTCCCCAGATCCGAGCCGGACGCCCGTCGCCGCCCATGGTGGTCGACCTCAAGCGAATCGATCGACTGACCGCGGTGATCCACGAAGGTGGAAAGTGGACGATCGGCGCGGCGACGCCGACCGCTGATCTCACCCGGAACGCCGATTTCACCGCCATGTTCCCGGGACTGTCGGAAGCCGCCGGTCTGATCGGTTCCGACCAGATCCAGAACCGGTCGAGCCTGGGTGGGAACCTGGCCAACGCCTCACCTGCCGCCGACTCGGTGCCCGCACTGATCGCCAATGCCGGTCAGGCCGTCATCGCTTCCGGCGACGGAACTCGGACCGTGCCAGCGGCCGACATCGCCACCGGCCCGGGCCTCACATCACTGGCCGACGGCGAGTTCATCATCGAGTTCACCTTGGACGACCCCCCGGCCGGCACCGGTGACGCCTACCTCCGGATGATCCCGCGCACCGAGATGGACATCGCCATTGCCGGAGCTGCGGTACGTCTCACCATTGCCGACGGCACAGTGAGCGACGCCACCGTTGCGCTCGGCGCTGTCGCTCCTACCGTCGTCATCGTGTCTGATGCCGAAGCCGCTCTGGTCGGTGCCACCTTGGATGGTGGCCGGTTCGACGACGCAACTCTGGATGCGGTGGCTGCCGCAGCGTCCGCAGCCTGCGATCCCATCAATGACAAACGGGGCACCGTCGCCTATCGGCGCCAGGTGGTCGGAGTACTGGCCAAGCGGGCCGCAATCGTCGCCGCTGAACGCGCACAGAACGGAGCCTGAGAACCATGTCTTCCATGAAGAGGTCAAGAACTCACGTGACCTGCACGGTCAACGGCGACGAGGTCGACTTCCTAGCTAGCGATGACACGTCACTGCTTGACGCCCTACGCGACGAGCTCGGCCTCACCGGAGCCAAGGAGGGCTGTGGCACCGGCGACTGCGGGGCATGTTCGATCCTCGTTGACGGTCGGGTCAACTGCTCCTGTCTGATGTTCGCCCCCGAAGCCGAGGGGTCCGACATCGTGACCGTCGAGGGCATAGCGCAGGGTGACCAGCTCCACCCGCTCCAGCAGACCTTCCTGGAGGGCGCGGCCCTGCAATGCGGGATCTGTACACCCGGATTCCTCGTGTCGGCCAAAGCCCTGCTCGACGAAAACCCGGATCCCACCGAGACAGAGATCCGCTACGCACTGGCCGGAAACCTCTGCCGGTGCACGGGCTACGACAAAATCGTCCGATCCGTCCAGGAGGCTGCGGTGCAGCTGAGGGGAGCAACTCGATGACCGTCACAGAGGATCGTCCGAGCTACAAGTGGGTCGGCACCCGACCCATCAGACCCGACGGATACGACAAGGTGGTGGGGAAGGCCCGCTTTGCGGCCGACCTGAACCTCCCGGGACAGCTGCATGCGGCGATCCTGCGATCGCCTCACGGCCATGCCCGCATCCTTTCCATCGACACCACGGCGGCCGAGGCGATGCCCGGCGTGAAGGCCGTGATGACCAGCGCCGACTTTCCAGAGCTGGACGCATCCAACCCCGAACGTGACGTGGCGGAGAACATCATGGCCCGTGGCGTGGTGCGGTACGTCGGCCACGCGCTGGCCGCGGTGGCCGCGACCACCAAGGCCGAAGCGGCGGCAGCCGTGGCGGCCATCGAGGTCGAATACGAGTTGCTGCCGTTGGTGCTGAGCCTCGACGAGTCCATGGCCGAGGGCGCGCCGTTGGTCAATGAGCACAACGTGACCATGTTCGTCGAGAGTGATGGGCCGTCCAACATGGCCACGGTCAACTCCCTCGAGCGTGGCGATGTCGACGCGGCCTTCGAGGCCGCCGACCTGATTGTCGAGCGCGAGTTCGAGACAGCGTGGGTCCATCAGGGCTACATCGAGCCCCACGCCTGCGTGGTCGACGTCGGGCGGGACGGCAAGGCGGACATCTGGGTGTCGTCCCAAGGCCACTTCCGTGTCCGGTCCCAGACCGCCGCGGTGCTCGGTTGGGACACAGCCCGCGTCAAGGTGACCCCGGCCGAGATCGGCGGTGGGTTCGGTGGAAAGACCACGATCTACCTCGAGCCGGTCGCCGCCCGACTGTCCGAGAAGTCGGGCCGTCCGGTGAAGATCGTGATGAGCCGCGAGGAGGTGCTGAGGGCCACCGGTCCGGCACCGGCATCCAAGGCCAGAGTCCGGATCGCGGCCACCAACGACGGTGAGCTCACGGCCATCGAGGGCTGGTTGGGCTACGCCGTGGGGTGCACCAGCGACATGGCCGGCGTTGTCGGCGCCATGTCGGTGGCTTCCTACAAGTTCCCCAATCTGAAGCTTGAGGCCACCGCCTCGCTCACCAACACGCCCAAGTCAGCTGCCTACCGGGCACCGTCGGCGCCCCAGGCGGCGTTCGCCATCGAGTCGGTCATCGACGAGATCGCCCAGCAGATGGACATGGACCCAATCGAACTGCGGCTCAAGAACGCCGTGGTCGAAGGTGACCCCACGGCCATGGGCATGCCCCATCCCCGGATCGGTTTCGTGGAGTGCCTCGAGGCCATCCGCGAAAGCGACCACTACCGTTCGCCGGTACCGGAGGGCGCGGCCCGAGGCGTCGGCGCGGGCTTCTGGTTCAACATCGGTGAGCAGTCCAGCGCCACGGTCAACCTCAACGAAGACGGCACGGCCACGGTGATCACCGGCAGTCCCGACATCGGTGGGAGCCGTGCATCGATGGCGCTGATGGCCGCCGAGGAGTTGGGCATAGATGTCCACTGCATCACCCCTGTGGTAGCCGACACCGAATCCGTTGGTTTCACCGACGTGACCGAGGGCAGTCGGGCGACCTTCGCTACCGGCATGGCCGTCGTCAACGCCTGTCGCGAACTCATTGACGAGCTCAAGGCCCGGGCGGCCACCATCCTCGGTGTCGACGCTGACGCGGTCGACTGGCTTGACGGCGAGGCCGTGGCCGACGGCAAAGATCCATTGTCGCTGGCCGCCATCACCGCCAAGGCCAAGAGCACCGGTGGTCCCCTCACGGTGACTGCATCACTCAACGCCGGTGGCGCCGGCCCGTCCTTCGCAGTGCATTGCTGTGACCTCGCTGTCGACGAGGAGACCGGACAGGTCACCATCCTCGGATACACCGCAGCCCAGGACGCGGGGACGGCGATCCACCCGAGTTACGTCGAGGGTCAGATGCAGGGCGGAACGGTCCAGGGAATCGGCTGGGCGTTGAACGAGGAGTACATCTACGACGACGAGGGCTCCATGCAGAACGCCAGCTTCCTCGACTACCGGGTTCCGGTGGCGTCCGATCTGCCGATGATCGGGACGATCATCGTCGAGGTTCCGAACCCCGCTCATCCCTACGGGGTTCGTGGTGTGGGCGAGACGGGCATCGTCCCACCGATGGCCACCATCGCCAACGCCATCAGCCGCGCCACGTCGGTGCGGATGACCTCGCTTCCCATGTCTCCGCCCAAGCTTCTGGCGGCCCTCGACGACCGCTGAGGGTGTCGGGATGCCCCGAGCCCATCTGATGTCGGACCATCGTCGCTTCACCGGCGGCGAGGCTGTCATCGAGGTTGAAGGGGCCACGGTCGGTGCGGTGATCGCTGAACTCGAGCGTCGCTATCCGGGCCTCGGCAACATCCTCACCAAGGCCTCCTCGGCCGGGGTGGACGGGGTGATTCACGCCGAGCCGGAGTACCTCGCTATTTCCCCGGACACCGACGTCTACTTCGTGGCGCCTCTCACTGGCGGTTGATTTCCTCCGGTGGTGCATCGCCTGGGTTGAGGGACTCGAGTTCGACCCGGGCCGTCTCCGGGAACCAGCCCAACACCAGTGCGGCAGCGAGGACGGGACCGACGGCCACCACGAGGAACGCCGGCCCGTAGGACCCGAACCGGTCGCTGAGCATCCCGACGATGATCAGGCCGGCAGCGCTGCCGGCCACCCCGAGAGTCACGACCAGACCGTTGGCCCGGGCCCGATTACGGGTTGAGAACAGTTCCGGCCCGTAGACGCCCAGGGCGACGGTCAACGATCCGATCACTGTTCCCACCACGCTGCTGGCCCACAGGGCGGCACCGGTCGAGTGGTAGGCCACCACCATGAAGGCGGTGCCGCCGAGGAGGCCGATGGCGCCTACTGGCCGTCGACCACGAGTATCGGCCAGTCGACCGGCCACGAAGATTCCGATGCCGGCCGGTGTGCTCGTGAGCAGCGTGAACAGGGTGATGCCGACTGCCGAGTATCCCCTGTGGTCCTTGAGGAAGTCGTTCTGGAACTGGCTGGCTGGAGCGGCGAACACCAACAGCAGGAACGATGCCACGGCTAGCAGCACCAGGCGTCGCCCTTCAGTCCGTCGTCGGCCTCCATCTGATGAATCAGGTACCCGGCCGTCGCGGGACCGGCGGTCGACGGAGTTGGCGGTGAACCGGAGCGACTCGGGGAGGCGGCGACCGACGGCCAGCAGCGCCGGGATGGCCAGCAGTGGGACGAGGTATACGGCCCGCCACGCCCTCGGGTCGAGGTCGGCCACCGGAAGGACCCAGACGGCCATGCCGGCGCCCAGCGCGGCACAGAGCACCAGCACGCTGACCCCGTAGGCCCGGGATCCTCGGGGAAGTTCCTCGGCGGCGAACACCCCGATGAGGATGCCCATGCCCGTGGTGAGCCCCCGGGCTATCAGTTGGCTGCCACCCAGAAACCAGAGGTCAGTCGAGGCCGCACCCAGTCCAGTGGCCAGGACCGCGGCCACCGCAGTGACTACTAGGACGGACCGGCGACCCTTCCGGTCGGCGAGGAACACTACGGCGAGGGCTACCACGATTCCCAGACGGACCACGGCCAGAGCGATTCCCTGGGCGGTGTCGCTTCGTCCGAACTCGTCGCTGGCGAAGGTGATGGTCTGGGTGATGACCGTGCCCAGATAGCCGTCGACTACCTGGATGCACGCCAGCAGCGAGAGCACCGTGGCGGACCGGGTGTCGAGACGGTCCGGCGGCGCCCACCAGGGGGTCCGGCGGCGGGCCACGGCGCGACGGAGGGGCCAGGAGAACAGTGGTCGCCAGGGTCCGACGGCCGCCCGGTACTCAATGGTCTCGACGACCCGGTGCCGCCCGTTGGTCGCACTGTCGACCACGAGTCGACGGTCCCAGTGTGTGAAGGGCCCGTGATCGAGGACGAAGTGGTCGGCGCCGGTGACGCGTTCGCGGATCAGGTCGTCGCGGGCGGTACGGAGTTCGACGAGGCCCTCGTCGTCCAACTCGTGGACCACCACCGTCCTGGCGATCCGGCCGACTGGCCCACAAGCGCGGGGCGTGCTGGTGCTGATGGCTGCCCTCCGGTCGCCCGAAGCATCCACCCTACCGATGGGGGCCATACTGAGGGAGTGGGAAGCGACGGTGACGCCACTGCGGACGTGATCCGCGTCCGCCGATCAGGCCCGCTGCAGGGATCTGTCCGGGTGGCCGGCGCCAAGAACTCGGCGTTGAAGTTGATGGCGGCCGTCGTGCTGGCCCCGGGTCGCCACACCCTGCGAAACGTCCCCCGGATCGCCGATGTGGTCCTCATGGCCGAACTCCTGGAACGCATGGGCGCCCGTGTCACCCGAGGTGCCGACGAGCCCGATGTGGTGACCATCGAAGTGCCCGACGTGATGGTGCCCGAGGCGCCGTACGACCTAGTGGAAAAGATGCGGGCATCGATCGTGGTGCTGGGCCCGCTGCTGGCCCGCTTCGGTGAGGCCCGGGTGTCGGTGCCCGGTGGCGATGATTTCGGCCATCGTCCCATCGACATGCACCTCCGGGCGCTGGAGGAACTGGGCGCCACGTTCACCACCAGCCACGGGGTGATCGAGGGTCGGGCCGAGCGACTCCTCGGAACGCGGATCCTGTTGGAGTACCCGAGCGTCGGGGCGACCGAGAACCTACTCATGGCTGCCGTGACGGCCAAGGGTACGACGGTCATCGACAATGCAGCCCGGGAGCCTGAGATCGAGGACCTGGCAGCCTTCCTAGTGGGAATGGGTGCAGACGTGTCCGGTGCCGGTGGATCGACCATCACCATCGAGGGTGTGGAGCGCCTCCACCCGGTGGAGCACACCGTGGTGCCTGACCGGATCGAGGCGGCTACCTACCTGGCTGCCGTGGGACTGGCAGGAGGGTCCATTGCCATTGAGGGCGCACGGGCCGACCACATGGAGATGCTGCTCGACAAACTGGGCGCCATGGGCCTACGGGTCGACGACGGAGGCGACCGCCTGTGGGTCACCGCCCCCGAACGTCCCGCCCGGCTGACTTCGGTGGACGTGGCGACGCTGCCCTACCCGGGCGTGGCGACCGACTACAAGCCACTGCTGGTGGCGTTGCTCTCAGTGGCCGACGGGGTGGGCATCCTCACCGAGAACGTGTTCGCCGGCCGGTTCCGATACATCCCCGAACTGGTGCGGATGGGCGCCGATATCCGAGTGGAAGGCCACCACGCGGTGGTGCGGGGCGTCGAGGCTTTGTCCGGCGCACCGGTGCGGGCACCCGACATCCGGGCCGGAGCGGCGCTCGTGGTGGCCGGCCTGGCCGCCGAGGGCGAGACACTGGTGGCCGACGCACACCATGTGGCCCGCGGTTATCAGGACCTGGTGGGCAACTTGGCCCGACTAGGGGCCGACGTGGCCCTCGTACCGGGGGTTGGCGGAGCTTGAGTGGCCGGATCAGTCGCGGTTAGTCCGCGTCGGGTTCAGTGGGCCCACCCATGCGACGGGCCCGACGGTCGGCCAGCCAGAGAATGCCGGCGACCAGCACCAGCGGTCCGGCGACCAGCGCGATCTCGTCCCAGCCTCCCTGATGGGCGGTCAGCAATGGCAGCGAAGGCATCGGCCGATCCTACGGGGACATCTTCTGGCACCCGGGGTGGCACCGAGGGCCGGTCCTGCGAGACTGGGACCATGTCGATCGACGTGGCCCCCGATACGGGCATCGACGGACTGCGGGCCCGGGTGGAGAAGGTCATCGAGGTGATCCGTCCAGCCATCCAGGCCGACGAGGGAGACATCGTGCTCCACGAGGTCGACGAGGCCACCGGCGAGGTGTCCGTCGAGTTGGTGGGGGCGTGCGTGACCTGCCCGGCGTCGGATCAGACGCTCAAGGCGGGCATCGAACGGATACTGAAGGACCGGGTGGACGGCGTGACGTCGGTACAGAACGTGGGTGCCACCCTGGCTGGCGACGGACCCATCGGCGCCCCGGATCCTGACGAGGGCACGCCGGTCAGTCTGTAGTGGCGACGAACGAACCCCGGACCGAGGTACTGCTCAGCGTTGAACACCGCGACGACGGTGTGGTGGTGGCCACCCTTGACCGCCCCAAGGTCAACGCGCTCGATACAGCGCTGCTGCGTGAGCTCGAGGAGTTCGCTCGCACGTGCATCGACGATCCACCGGGCGCCGTGGTCATCACCGGTGCCGGTCGGATGTTCGCGGCCGGTGCGGAACTGGCTGTCTTCGCCGATCCCGCCCTGCGGCCCGGTCAGGCCGACGCCTTCCGTGACGCCTTCGGTGCGGTGGAACGCATTCCGTGTCCGACCATCGCCGCGGTAAACGGCTTGGCCCTTGGTGGTGGAGCGGAGCTGGCCTGGTGCTGTGACCTACGAATCCTCGGTGAGGGTTCGGCTTTCGGTCAGCCTGAGGTTCTGCTGGGGATCATCCCCGGCGGAGGTGCAACCCAGCGCCTGACCCGCCTCGTGGGGCGGGCAACAGCCAAACGCCTCATCTGGGGCGGTGCCGCGGTGAAGGCCGCCGAGGCGCTCGCTCTCGGTCTGGCCGACGAGGTGGTGGGCGACGATGAGATCCTGGATCGGGCATGTGCCCTGGCCGCCGGTTATGCGGCGGGACCCCGGGTGGCTATCCGGGCCTCCAAGCGGGCCATCGATGAGGGCGCGGACATGACGCTGGCCGACGGGGTCGATCTCGAACTGGAACTGTTCCTGGAGGTCTTCGAGACCAATGATGCGCGGGTGGGCGTCGAGTCGTTCTTCGAGCACGGACCTGGGAAGGCAGACTTCACGGGTTCCTGAGGCTTCGCCGGTTCCTGAGATCACCGCGTTCGATGTCCGTCGCCGGAGGTCTGCTGGGTGTACGTTGCCGCGCCATGGTCGCCCCGTTCATCGAAGCCTTGTCCGCGTTCGCCACCTCCGAGGGGGCCCGTGACCCGGATCTGACCCGACCCATGGCGCTCCTGACTGATGCGCTTCTTCGGGTGATGCCGACGGCAGGTCGGGGACCCCAGCCAAGCCAGGAGGTCGTCGATCGACACCTGGGTGGTGCTCTGGCCGCGGCGGTCGGAACAGCGGGGGAACTCATCGGCTCAGTCGTACACGAGGTGGGTTGGGCCAAGCCATACCCCGAGTACGCCGGTGAGCCCGACATGGATGCCATGCGGGCCAACTACTCGTACGCCCCGATCATCGGGAGCGCCACCGACGTCATCTCCGGGGGGGCGGTGGCTGCGCCGTACCTGAGCGATGAGGTGTTTGTCGGACTGGTGTTGCAGGGTCCAGATTGCGACTATCCGTCGCACGTTCACAAGTCCGAGGAAATCTTCTGGGTGGCCGCGGGCACGTCGGACTGGCAGAAGGGCGACGTCTGGCGAGTCGAGGAGCCCGGTGGGGTGATCCACCACGAATCGGGGGTTCGGCACGCCACGGTGACCCGTGACAGTCCGCTACTGATGTTGTTCGCGTGGGTGACCGACCCGGGTTGCATTCCGGTCATTGTCCGGCGCTGAACCTGATGTCGGAATCATTGCCGGGAGGCGAGTTCGAGGCCTGTCACCGGCATCCGGAGAATCGGGCCGGAGTGCGCTGTCAGCGGTGCAACCGCCGGATCTGTGCGCTGTGCATGCACACGGCATCGGTGGGCTTCCACTGTCCGGACTGTGCAGGCGGACGGACGCGACGGCGCGAAAGGTCCAGCCCGATCCGTCCGGTGGGGGCGCGCCCTGCGGGGCGGCGAGTCGCACATGTGCGGGTCGGTCCGGTGGAGGGGCCACCGGCCACCCTGGCGCTGGTTGCCCTAAACGTCGCGGCGTTCCTGGGCACCGTCTTTCTGGGCGGCTCGGGAGGTGGCGGCGTCTACGACCGGTTCGCCTCCGGCGGCGGGATGGTCACCGTGGACCACGGTCTGCTGGGCATCGGCCGGTCGGGGCCGTTCCTCATCGGCGTGGCCGAGGGGGAGTGGAGTCGCCTGCTCACCGGTGGTTTCCTGCACGCCGGCCTGCTCCACCTCCTGGTCAACATGTTCCTGCTGTGGATGTTGGGTCGCCAGCTGGAGGCCGCACACGGTCCGGGTCGTTATGCCGGCCTGTACCTGGCGTCGTTGCTAGCCGGCTCGTTCGGGGTGATGCTGCGCGACCCTCAGGCCCTCACGGTAGGCGCATCGGGTGCCGTGTTCGGCCTCATGGCCGCGGCAGTCATCCACCAGCTCCGGCGGGGAATCAACCCCTGGGGGACGGGGCTGGGAGGCCTGCTCCTGGTCAACGTGGTGTTCACATTCGGCCGACCCGGCATCAGCATCGGTGGCCATCTGGGTGGATTGGTAGGTGGTGCGTTGGTGGCGTGGATGGTCGACACCGTCGAGCGTCGTGGCATGCCCCGGGTGCTGGTCGCCGCGCTGCCCTGGGTGGTGGCGATCGCGTTCGCCGCCGGTTCGGTGTGGGCGGCGGGACGTTGGTGGGACCCGGTGCTGCGTTGAGATCGTCTTCGGGGGACGATCGCGTGATGGACGAACAATCATTGAACCAGTCGGCCGTTGGACCACCAGATCTGGAGTTCTTCTGGGACCCGGTGTGTCCGTTCGCCTGGCAGACGTCACGCTGGCTACGACGGGTAGCTGACCTTCGGG
>DPMC01000117.1:16543-17393 GCA_003541675.1 Acidimicrobiaceae bacterium
CCGAGTTCCCCGAGGGCTATCGGGAGTCACACGACCGGGGGCGCCGCATGCTGCGGGTGGCGGCCTCGGTGCGTGCCGCCGAGGGGACCGCCGCGATGGATCGGCTCTACCGGGCGTTCGGCGAGACGATCTGGCACCGGGTGATGGACGAGGGCGCCGACTTCCGTGCCGATGTGGCCACACCGGACCACATCGCCAATGTGTTGGACCGGGCGGGTTTCGATCCGACCTACGGCGACGCGGCGACCGACCCCTCGTGGGACGCCGAACTGCGGGCCGAGACCGCCGAAGCGGTGGGTCGCACGGGTGATCAGGTGGGGACGCCGATCATCACCTTCGGGCCTCCCGACGGTCCGTCGATCTTCGGGCCGGTCATCTCGTCGGTGCCTGACTCTGACGAGGAGTGCCTGGCGCTGTACGACGCCACGGTCACCCTGTGCAGGTTCGACACGTTCTCCGAACTCAAGCGCAGTGCCCGGCCACGGTTGGACCTACCGGTCATGACCGGGCGTCCCGGTTAACTCCGAACCTCTTCCACTTCGACCGGGTACCGGCTTGGCTACTGGTGTTACGTGGTGTCAGCTCGACGCCACGTGCTCACGTGTTGCGACGAGTCGTCGGAAAATGGGGTGCCCCGCCAGTCCTCGGTTCGGTCGACCCGCTCCAGCCCGGCGACGTCCGCCATGGCGTCGAGTTGGTCCGGGGTGGCGTAGCGCAACAGGTAAGGAAAGAACCGGTTTCCGGCCGCCGTCATCACGATCCGCTGCCCGGTGATGGTCTGGGCAGCCCTGTTCGTGGCCACCACGTCCAGCATCACCCGGTCGATGGATACGTCGCGGACCGATACGCC
>DPMC01000117.1:17785-17914 GCA_003541675.1 Acidimicrobiaceae bacterium
GGGGCCAACGTCTCGGCCACGCCGTGCATGCACGCCTGTTGGGTCGCCTCGGTGGTCAGGTTGAAGAACGTGTTGAAACCCACAAGTACCACGTCGAATCCTGTGCCAGCGATGGTCGGATCGGCCATG
>DPMC01000211.1 GCA_003541675.1 Acidimicrobiaceae bacterium
ACCGCCGCGGCGGCACCCCGCTCCGCCTGGACTGGGACGACGTGCTGGCCCCCACGTGGAACACGGTGTGGATCGGGATCACCACCGCGATAATTGCCGTGGCCGTGGTACTGCCCGTGGCCTACCTCACCACCCGCCACCGGTCCCGCCTCGGGGGCGCCGTCAACGCGGTAGTGATCGCCGGCTTCGCCATCCCGGGACTGGTCGTAGCCCTCTCACTGGTCTTCTGGACGATGCACGCCTCGCCGTTCGACTTCCTGATCGGCTCCATGCCCGTACTGGTATTCGCCTACGTGGTGCACTTCGGTGCCCAGGCCGTCCGAACCGCTCAGGTGGCCGTTGATGCGGTCCCGGCGCGTATGGAGGATGCGGCTCGCCTGCTCGGCGCCGGACGCCTGCGACGTCTGGCCACCGTGGAGATGCCACTCATGCTGCCAGGGCTGGCCGCCGGAGCCGGACTGGTCATGCTGTCGACCATGAAGGAACTCCCGGCCACCCTGCTGGCCTCGCCCATCGGGTTCCGGACGCTGGCCACCCAGGTCTGGGGCACCTACGAGGCGCTCTTCCTGCCGGAGATGGCCATCCTGGCCCTCGTCCTGCTGGTCATCAGCGCCCTCATGACCTGGCTGTTGGTGGTTCGCCGCAGCGACCACCTGCGCTGACCTGATCGGCTAACAGCGGCCAGTTCTCAAAGAGTGGTGACGAGGATCCGGTCGGCGGCGAACGACTCTACGTCGACCCGGCTGCCACCGACCTCGACGGTCATGCCGCCGCCATCGGACGCCGTGACCGAGCCCTCTGCGCCGGGTATCAAGCTGGCGTCCTCTAAAAACTGCAGCAGCCCCTCGGTGAACTCGAGTTCCTCGGGGATCCGGCTGACCGTGAACGTTTGACCCACACCCACATCGGACAGGTTCTGTGTGTCGGGCTCGCGATATGAGCTACCGGGGATCGGGTTGCCGTGGGGGCAGGTGGTGGGCTCGCCCAGCAGTCGGTCCAGAGCAGTCTCGACGGCCGGCGAGATGATGTGCTCCCACTTGCCGGCCTCGTGGTGGGCCTCGGTCCATGTCAACCCGAGGACATCAGTAAGGAACCGCTCGGCCAGCCGGTGGCGACGCACCACCGAGGTGGCTAGCTCACGGCCATCGTCAGTCAGGGCAATCCCCGCATCCTCGCTAGCGACCAGTCCGGCCTTCTCAAGGCGCTTGATCATTTCGGAGACCGCGGGGCGGCTCACGTCGAGACGCTCGGCGATCCGGGCCTGGATGACCTCTAGGTCGTCCTCGGCGAGTTCGAAGATCGTCTCGCAGTACTCCTCGAAGGCCGGGTGGTATTCCGGTGTCTCATACAGCACGACTTCGATTGTAGGCGTCGACACCGACCCGTTGTCCGGGGGGCCCTTGGGAAGGTGGCGGGTCCGGTTCCCCCTAGGCGGGTCGGCCCGGCGATGATGGCACAGTGCCACTGGACCCCCGTACCCCGGTCATCGTCGGCGTTGCCCAGGTCACCGACCGTGTCGACGATCCGTCAACGGCCCGAACCGCGTTGGAACTCATGATCGATGCCAGCCGTTCAGCCGTGATCGACGCCGGCGCCGCCGGAAGCGAAGCCTCGGTGGACATCGTCGCCGTGGTCGGCGGCATCTGGAGTTACCGAGATCCGGGACGACAGGTAGCCGGCGCCCTTGGCGCATCAGCAGCCTCCACGCTGCTCACCGGACTGTCGGGCACCTCACCTCAACGCCTGCTGGCGCACCTCTCGACACGCATCGCCGCCGGTGAACTCGACGCAGCGCTCATGATGGGCGGCGAGGTGTTCCGGTCTCGACGCCGGGCCCGCCGACTGGACGTGGCCGTCCGCCGCGACGTCGACGAATCCCTGGCGCCGGCCAAACGATTCGAGGGCGGCCTAGACATGTCCACCCCTCACGAGGAATCCCGTGGCCTGGTCGAGCCAGGCGTGTTTTATCCGGTGGCCGAGTCGGCCATTCGCCATGCCCGGGGCGAAACCATCGACCAGCACCGTCAACGGGTTGGCGCTCTGTGGGCCCGTTTCAACAAGGTGGCGTGCACCAACCCCCATGCAGCCAGTCGCACCCCCATGGACGCCGAGGCCATCACTACCCCGACGGGCAACAACCGCATGGTCGCCGCCCCGTATACCCGGGCCATGATGGCCAACAACAACGTTGACCAAGCCAGTGCCGTACTGGTCACCTCGGTAGCCCGTGCCGAAGCCCTCGGCGTACCCCGTGACCGGTGGGTGTTCCCCCATGTGGCCACCCGGGCCGACGACCCGGGGTCGCCGAGCGCCCGGATGCACCTCCATCGATCGCCAGGCATCCGGATCAGCGGTACCAGCGCCCTGTCAGCAGCGGGCCTGGACCTCGACGAGGTGGATCATCTGGATCTGTACGCCTGCTTTCCCTCCTCGGTCCAGGTGTGCGCCACCGAACTGGGCCTCGATGTGGACAGCGAGACCCGACCGTTGACCACCAACGGCGGGCTGACCTTTGCCGGCGGTCCACACTCCAACTCGGTCGGCCAATCGCTGGCCACCCTCGTGGGTCGACTCCGCGAGGTTCCCGGAACCGGCCTGCTGTACGCCAACGGCGGATATCTCGGCAAACACGCCTTCGGGATCTACGGCACCGAGCCGCCGGCCACTACGTTCCAGTCGATCGATGGCGCAGCCAAGGTGGCCGACCAGCCCACCAGGACCCCTGACCCCGACTTCGCCGGAGCGGCCATCGTGAACGGCTACACCGTCCGCCACGACCGCCACGGTCAACCAACCGAGGCTCTGGTTGCTGCCCTCACCCCTGGCAGCGACAGTAAAAGTGACAGCGACAGTTCCCGGGTGTGGGGCGGTACAACCGACCGTGCCACGCTCGACACGCTGCTGGACGGAGACCGCGTCGGCCAGCCGTGCGATCTAGACCCCACCGGCCTGATCTCTCTCTGACCCAACCAGAGAGAGCCCAGCCAGAGAGAACCCATTCCGAGAATCAGGAGATCCCATGCAGACCCCGATCACCGAGATGTTCGACATCGAGTTCCCCATCGTGGCCTTCACCCACTGCCGTGACGTGGTGGTCGCCGTCTCCAAGGCCGGTGGTCTGGGCGTGTTGGGCGCGGTGGCCCACAGCGACACCCAACTGGAGACCGACCTAGCCTGGATCGAAGACGAGTTAGGCGACCGCCCCTACGGCATCGACCTGATCGTTCCGGCCCGCTATGCCGGATCCGACGAGGGCGGACTCTCGGTGGCCGACCTCGTGTCCACTATCCCCGGTGCCCACCGCGAATTCCTCGACGAGCTGCTCAAGCGGTACGGCGTGCCCGAAAATCCGGATTCCGCCGGATGGGCCGAACGCCCCGGTGACGCCCCGTTCTCGGCCAACCGGGCCGACCGGCAGCTGGACATCGCTCTGGCCCACCGCCCCGTTCTCGTGGCCAACGCCCTCGGCCCGCCACCACGAGACATGGTCGAACGCTGCCACGCGACCGGCGTCAAGGTGGGCGCCCTGGCCGGCACGAAGGTCCATGCCGAACGCCATGTGGCCGCCGGCGCCGACATCATCATCGCCCAGGGCACCGAAGGTGGAGGCCACACCGGCCATATCGGCTCCATGGTGCTGCTGCCCGAGGTAGTCGACGCGGTGGCCCCGGTGCCGGTACTCGGCGCGGGCGGAATCGGGCGAGGTCGTCAGATGGCCGCCGCCGTGGCCCTCGGCGCGGCAGGCGTGTGGTGCGGCTCGGTGTGGCTGACCACCGAGGAGGCCGAAACTCACCCGGTGGTCAAGGACAAGATGCTGGCTGCCGGTTCAGGCGACACGCTTCGCTCACGGTCCATAACCGGCAAGCCGGCCCGCATGTTGCGCACCGCGTGGACCGAGGAGTGGGACCGCGACGACACGCCCGCCCCGTTGGGCATGCCGCTTCAGCCAATGCTCACCGGCGCGGCCATCGATCGGATCAACCGTGCCGCCCACCACGAGGGATCGGGCGCCGAGGACCTGGCCACCTACTTCGTGGGCCAGGTCGTGGGCACCATGAACCGCAGCCGGGGTGCCGGCCAGGTGGTGATGGACATGGTCGAGGAGTTCATCGACGCCGCCCAGGCCGTAGCCGCCCAACTCGAGGTCTGAAGCGGACTCAGTTCCCGACGGGGATTCGATTCTGAGCGGCGGCCAGGGCCAACCACTCGACACGGCCGTTCGCCGTGTCCGGGGCCACGCCGACCGGCGAGACGCAGTGGTTCAGCGTCAGGGCGCCCACTACGACTCGGGCCGCGTCAGCCACTGTTGGGCGTCCCAGACGGTGGTTGGTCGGACCGGCTCGACGGACGTCAGGTAACGGGCCACCAGTACCCAACATGACCAGTTCCACGGTCCACCCCCGGTGTCTCCCAGCTCGGTCCCGGCAATAAGGGTCAGTTCATGTTGATGAGCTGACCACCGTCGACCAGCACGGCGTGACCGGTCATCCACGAGGCCGCATCCGACGCCAGAAAGAGCGCCGTGTTGGCGATGTCCTCCGGCTCACCGAGCCGCTTCATGGGAAGCGCCTCTGCAATGGCGTCGCCCCTGCCGTCCTCCCACAACGCCTTGGCGAAGTCGGTCCGGATAAGGCCCGGGCAGACTGCGTTGACCCGCACGCCTGGACCCACCTCAGCGGCCAGCTGTTCGGTCAAGTGGATGAGCGCCCGCTTGGTCAGGTCGTAGACGCCGAGGATGGCGTTGGTACCGAAGGCCCCAACCGACGAGATGTTGACCACCGAGCCGCCATGCTCCTTCATCCACCGGTTCCAACACGCCTGGGTCCACACCAGCGGGGTGGTCAGATTGGTGGCAAACGTCTTATCCCAGCGCGGCACATCGATGTCGATGACAGGACCGGCATAGGGATTGGTCGCAGCGTTGTTGACCAGCACGTCGATGGCCCCGAAGGCCTCCAGTGTGCTGTCCAGTACCCGATCCATATCCTCGACCTTGCC
>DPMC01000205.1 GCA_003541675.1 Acidimicrobiaceae bacterium
CGTCGGGCCCGCCTCGAGCCCCGGATGATCGAGGAAGACGGCACCCGATGAATACCCGCTCACGCGGTGGGTTCGGTCCGAGCAACGCCGCCGCGGCCCCCCGGGCCTTCCTGTTGATCACCATTGCCGTCCTCCTTGGACTGGTTCTGCTCTGGAAGGCCGTCGACTCGACTCCGGGAACCATGACGCCGGCTGCCGACCAGGCCGCCACTGCCGATTCGTTGACCGGCGAGACGCCCGCCGAGGCTGGCGATGCCTCTGCTGACGAGATACCGGCCGACGCCGATACGGACGCATCGGCCGATTCCGGAAGCGATGCGCCAGCCACCACGGAAGCCCCGGCCCCGACCACTACCCAGGATCTCTTTCCGAAGCCCACGCACGCCCCCAACGAGGTGAATGTTCTGGTGGCCAACGGCTCGGGCGTATCCGGCGCAGCCGGCAAGGTCACGGACATGCTCAGCCCACTGGGCTGGGCCATGGAGTCTCCGGCCAACGCCAACAAGACCTCGGTCACCGGGATCTACTACAAGACGGGCTACGCCAGCGACGCTCAGGTAATCCAGGAACACTTCGGTGAGGCCCCGAGCATCCTCTCGCAGTTCCCGGCGGGCGGCCTCTCGGTCCCTGACGGCACACTGGACCGGATTGACAACGCCGACATCGTGGTCATCCTTGGATCCGACCTGGCCATCCAGGGCGGCTGACCCCGGTCGACCTGTTTATCGGATAGGGCGATCCGGAACGGAAACTGGTCGCTTCGATGAAGGTGGTCGCCGCCCCCGACAAGTTCCGGGGCACCGGCACGGCCCGTGAGGTTGCCGCGGCCATCGGGCGGGCCGCCGCCACCGCCGGGGCCGACTGCGTCGAGATCCCCATGGCCGACGGCGGCGAAGGCCTGCTCGACGTGCTGGGTGGACCGGACCGGACCACGGTGGTCACCGGGCCGCTGGGCGCTCCGGTAGAGGCCGGCTGGCGACTGGACAGGGGCACGGCGGTCATCGAGATGGCCCGGGTAGCGGGCCTGGAACTGGCCGGAGGCGCCGACGGAAACCATCCGCTGGACGCCACGACGGCTGGTGTCGGGGAGCTCATCTTGAGCGCCGTGGAGTCCGGGGCTCGACGGGTCGTCATCGGCATGGGCGGGTCGGCCACCACCGACGGTGGGTTGGGTGCGCTCGACGCCATGGGCTCACCTGCCCGGTACCGGGGCGTGGAGTTGTTGGTGGCCTGTGACGTGCGGACCCGGTTTGCTGACGCGGCCGAGGTGTTCGGCCCTCAGAAGGGCGCCACCGATGCTCACGTCCGGATGTTGACTGGTCGACTCGAACGTCTCGTGCAGGTCTACGGCGAACGCTTCGACGTAGACGTGTCGACCCTCGATCGGGCCGGGGCGGCCGGTGGGCTAGCCGGAGGCCTGGCCGCCATGGGCGCTGAACTGGTCGACGGGATCGACCTGGTGGCCGAGGAGCTCCGCCTGGACGAACACGTAGCCGACGCCGACCTGGTGGTCACTGGTGAGGGCTGGCTCGATGCGACCTCGTATGAGGGGAAAGTGGTCGGCGGCGTGGGCGTCTACGCCGCTGCGGCCGGGGTGCCCCTCCTGGTGGTGGTGGGAGGTGCCGAACCGGAGGTGGCGGACCGCGATGGGGTCGTCTCGCTGTCGGAACGCTTCGGCATGGCTCGGGCCATGGCTGAGCCCACCGCCCTCCTGGAGATCGTCATCGGTGAGGCGCTGGCCCGTGGATAACGTGCCGGCCATGGCCGTCACCATCCGCATCCCCACCACCCTCCGTCCGCTGACCTCCGGTCAGCCCGAGGTCAACGTCGAGGCCGGCACCGTGGGCGAGGCCCTGGCCGCTCTTGATGCCACCCACCCAGGGTTTACCGAGCGAATCACCGACGAGTCCGGCGCCCTGCGTCGCTTTGTGAACGTTTTCGTGAGTGACGAGGACGTCCGTTTCCTGAATGGGCTTGACACCGAGGTGCCCGACGGCGCTGCGCTGGCCATCGTCCCGGCTGTTGCCGGAGGCTGAGCCAGCTTTTGGTCGGCCGCTTCAGCGGTCGACGGTGGCCTGTCGGACAACCTTCCGACGTTGGAAAACCGCCGATCCGCTGGTTGGATTAGCACTCGTAGCAAGAGAGTGCCAGCAGCCGCGCCCGTGAGCTGCCGGCCATGTCGACCGGTTGCCGACCGACCGGTCATCACTTGAGTACGTACCGAAAACCTGACTGAGAGGCATTCCTGATGGCGAAGATCATCACGTTCGACGAGACGGCCCGCCGTTCCCTCGAGAGGGGCATGAACCAGCTGGCCGACGCCGTGCGCGTCACGCTCGGCCCAAAGGGTCGCAATGTCGTCCTGGAGAAGAAGTGGGGCGCCCCTACCATCACCAACGACGGCGTCTCCATCGCCAAGGAGATTGACCTCGAAGACCCGTACGAGCGCATCGGCGCCGAGCTGGTCAAGGAGGTCGCTAAGAAGACCGACGACGTCGCCGGTGACGGCACCACCACGGCCACCGTTCTGGCCTGGTCAATGGTCCGCGAGGGCCTACGAAACGTGGCCGCCGGTGCCAACCCGATGTCCATCAAGAAGGGCATCGAGGCCGCCGTGGCCGCCGCTGTGGATTCCATCCGCAACTCGGCTCAGGACGTCTCCAGCGACAAGGGACAGATCGCCAACGTGGCCGCCATCTCGGCCGCTGATCCCGAGATTGGCGCCATGATCTCCGAGGCCATCGACAAGGTGGGCAAGGACGGCGTGATCACCGTCGAGGAGGGTCAGACCTTCGGTATGGAGATGGACCTCGTCGAGGGC
>DPMC01000138.1 GCA_003541675.1 Acidimicrobiaceae bacterium
AGGTCCGGACCTCACCAACGACTCGTTCAGGGAAGCGGCCGAGTCTCTCGGGACGTTCTCGATCACCGCTCAGCCCCACAACTCGATTGGTCCCGGAAAAGCTGATGCCCGCGACACGCTCTGGTTGGCCGAGTGGTCCCATGAAGAAGCGATCTGGATCGCCCTTTCCGATCCCACCAACGTCCGCTGACTTGGTCCGGCGTCGGCCTCGGCGGCGTGAATGAGAAAAGAGTCGATGCCCGGGTCGTGAGACCCGGGCATCGTGCAGGTGGCGGAAGGTGTGGGATTTGAACCCACGGTGACCCGGAGGCCACAACGGCTTTCGAGGCCGCCCCATTCGTCCGCTCTGGCAACCTTCCGCCAACGAGGCTACTGAGGTGCCACCTACCGGCCAACCGGAGGTCGTCAGGCCTGACGGGGATCTGGGTCAGGAGCGAGGCCTAATGGTCAGCGTCGGTTGGCGAAGAAGTCGACGAGCAACTTTCCGCACTCTTCAGCTCGCACGCCGGCCGTCACCGGGTATTCGTGGTTGAGGCGGGGGTCTACGGCCAGGTTGTACAGGCTGCCCATGGCTCCCGCATCGTCGTTGGGCGCTCCCCAGACCACGTGGCCCACCCGGGCCGCCCAGGCGCCGCCGGCACACATTGGGCACGGCTCGAGGGTGACGACCAGCGTGGCATTGGACAGCCGCCACGAGCCAACGACGGCCGCGGCGTCGCGGAGGGCCAGGATCTCGGCATGGGCCGTGGGATCCCCCGTGGCCTCCCGCTCGTTGTGGCGTCGGGCCACCACCTTGCCATCCATCACTACCACGGCGCCGATAGGCACCTCACCCCGGTCGCCGGCCGTCGTCGCCTCGGCCAGTGCGAGGTCCATCCAATCGTGCATCTGGTCATCGACATTTCCGGGAGTGGTGTCAGTACCGTCGGTCGCCATGGGTCGACGATAGGCCCGGGTCTGGTTCCCGAAAACGGTGTTTCTCGGGTAATACGGGAGGCACCCGTCCTCGAGCGTGGCGGCCAGGTGATCTGCGGCACCTCGGAGGTTCCGCTGAGAGCTGCTGCCTTCCGGCCCTGACTCGATTCACGGGCTCCGATCGCACAGGACCCGACCGCCACACTCCAGAACGGGTGCACGGCAACGATACCCTTAGCGCCCGGATCCCGGCCCCGGCCGGTTCCCGGAGGGATGCGAGAGCGGACGATTCGGCACGCCTGGAACGCGTGTGTGGCTTCACCGTCACCGTGGGTTCGAATCCCACTCCCTCCGCCGAATTCCCTCCTGTCTGACCCCGGTGTGGAGTTAGCGCGGCCTTCCAGAGTGTCCCGTCACCGCCCGGTTGTAGGGTCGGCGCGTGGCCTACACCTCCCTCTACCGCCGGTATCGACCGCAGCGGTTCGCTGAGATGCGGGGCCAGGAACACGTGGTGGCTGCCCTGCGAAATGCGGTGGCCGGGGAGCGGGTGCTACATGCCTATCTGCTGAGCGGGCCCCGAGGCACTGGTAAGACAACAGCTGCCCGGATCCTGGCCAAGGCACTGAACTGCACCCAGCCCGAGGCTGGTGAGCCGTGTTGTGCGTGTGCCTCTTGTGAGGCTGTGAACGCCGGGACGTCGTTCGACCTCCACGAGTTGGACGCTGCGTCCAACAACAAGGTCGATGACATGCGCGAACTGCTGGCCAAGGTGGCTTTGGGAACTCCGGGACGCACCAAGGTGTACCTGCTGGACGAGGTACACATGCTCACCTCGGGTGCCGAGAACGCGCTCCTCAAGACCCTGGAGGAACCGCCCGACCACGTGGTGTTCGTACTGGCTACCACCGAACCCCACAAGGTGGTCGAGACCATCCGCAGTCGTTCCCAGCACCTCGAGTTGAACCTCCTCCCGGCCGAACAGCTCGAGGCACTGGCCCGTGACGTGGTGGCCGACGCCGGCCTCGACGTGGACGAAGCGGGTATCTCCCATGCCGTGCGTTCCGGGAGGGGCTCGGCGCGAGACACCTTGTCGGCACTGGACCGCGTGGTGGCGGGCGGGGTCACCGACGACGACAGCACCACCGATGCCCTGCTGGCTGCGCTGGCTGCCGGTGACGCTGGTGCGGCCCTCGGGGCACTCGCCGCAGGTATTGCACGGGGGCGAGAGCCCCGGGTCACCGGTGAGGCGCTGCTGGCGGCCCTCCGGGAGGCCTTCCTGGTCTCGATGGGGGTGCCGGCCACGCAGTTGGCCGAGGCCGACCGTGTTCGCGCCGAGGCGTTCGCCGAGCAGGTCACCCCGGTGGTCATTACCCGTTCGCTCGAAGCCCTCGGTTCGGCGCTAGTGGCCATGCGTCGTTCGCCGGATCCCCGGGTTGACTTGGAGGTGGCCCTTGTCCGTCTCACTGCCGGCGCGGCCACTGGCGCGGGCGCGGTTCCCACCACGGCCCAGGGAGCGGACGATGCTTCTGCGACCATTGCCGCGCTCACTCGTCGGATTGAACGGCTCGAGTCGACCCTGGAGTCGGCGCTGAAGTCGACAGGTGGGTTGCCGCCGGAGACCTCAGCGCCGACGTCAGGTTCTGCGTCGCCTCCACCCCCAGCACCCCCAGGACGACCTGCACCGCCAGAACCACCGGCAAGTCCGTCTCTACCGCCTCTGCCGGCATCGCGATCGGTGTCGGGTCCGGCTGCTGAGGGACGGGCTCGGCTCGCTGAGGCGCGGCCGAGCGCGTCGCCCCCTCCTCCGCCCACCGATGAACCTGCCCCTGTCGCGGCTCCCGCCGTGGCCTCCGTGGGCGGCGGGTCTGTTCCACCCCTCGAGGAACTTGCTGGGGCATGGGCTGGCGACCTCCTTGAGCAGATGAGCCGTAAGGGTCGGGCACGCTTCTCCGCTGGCCGGTTCATCGCGGTTGAGGACGGCACCGCGGTGATGGGGCTACCCAACGAGCCACATCGGAAGCGCTGTGAGGACCTCCGTGGCGAGTTGGAGGCTGTTTTGGCGGACCGGTTCCAGACGACGCTTTCCGTCCGGCTGGTGGTCGATGACGGCTCTTCTGATGGGATGCCGACCGGTGGAAAGACGGCGACTCCTGAAGCCCGGACCCCCCAGGCTGATGATGAGGTCGACCTGTCCGCCCTTGTGGATGCGGACGCGGCTGAGGGTTCGGCCGTGGAACGACTCACCGAGGCGTTCCCGGGGGCTGCCCTGGTCGAGCCGGACTGACCGGACCGGGGTCGTCGAGGTGTACGCAGATGCCGTTCAGGCGGTGATCGACGAGTTGGGACGTCTGCCCGGCGTCGGACCCAAGTCGGCTCAACGTCTGGCCTTCCACCTGATGAAGCTCTCGGTCGAGGACACCACCCGACTCACGGTGGCCATCGACGAGATGAAGGATCGGGTGCGATTTTGTGATCGGTGCTTCAACATCGCTGAGGCTGAACTCTGCCCGGTGTGCGCGGACGATCGCCGCGACGGATCGATCTTGTGCGTGGTCGAGGAGCCTCGGGACATCGTTGCCGTGGAACGAACGGGCGAGTTCGGTGGTCGTTACCACGTACTCGGCGGAGCCATCAGCCCCATCGAGGGGATTGGCCCCGACCAGCTTCGGATCCGGGAACTGCTGGCCAGGCTGGACTCGGAGGGCGTAGCTGAGGTGATCCTGGCCACTAACCCGAACATCGAAGGGGAGGCCACCGCGATGTACCTGGCCCGTCTCGTGGGGCCATTGGGCTTGGTGGTCACCAAGATCGCCAGTGGGCTGCCAGTGGGGGGCGATCTGGAGTACGCCGACGAACTCACGTTGGGCCGGGCGCTTGAGGGTCGTCGTCGGCTGGACGGGGTTTGAGCCGGTGTTGTGTCGTGAACCCAGCTATCTGGACCAGTCGACGCCGTATCAGATCCCCGATTGGATGCCCTGTGGACACCTGGTGGATGACGGGGCCGGCATACGACCTTCGACACGGAAACGCCCCCCCGGGGGCCTTTGCCACGCCGAGGGGCCGTCTCCGAGTTGGGTGGAGGGGTGGTTCCCAACTATTGCAGTTACGTTACAACATTGACAAGATTGTGACAAGTCA
>DPMC01000145.1 GCA_003541675.1 Acidimicrobiaceae bacterium
AAGACCTGGTGGCGTCCTGCCCGACGCACTACCTCGACGCCATCACGCATGATCGTGGCCGGTTGGCCGGCCACTTCAGAGGTCCGTATGCAGACCTCCAGGCCGGCGTTCGCCCACCGGCTGGTGACTTCCTGAAGGTGGAGTTCGGACCCACCGGCTTCGGGGTCTTCAAGGTCGCGCCACGCCAGGACGTGGACACGTCGGATACCCGACTTGTCGATGCATTCGTCGAGGTCGTCCCCGAGCTTTTCAACGGATGTCCGGTCGTCTGCCGACGGTTCAGGGGTCATGCGCTCCGGATCGTACCGGTCGGCCCATTGGCACCCGGGGCGGTGGGGTCCAGATGGCAGACTCGGTTTGCCCATGCTGTTCCCGACGATCACCTTCGCCGTGTTCCTACTCCTAGTGCTTGCCGTCCACACGGTGCTCATGGAACGGCCCAGGGCATGGAAGGCCTCCATGCTTGTGGCCAGCTACATCTTCTACGGCTGGTGGGATTGGAGGTTCCTGTCGCTCATCTGGGTCTCCACGCTGGTCGACTTCGTGGCGGGACGTGCGATGCACGCTTCGGACGACCCGAGTCGACGCCGGTTTTGGTTGTGGTGCAGCCTGGCCACCAACCTTGGGATGCTGGGCTTTTTCAAGTACGCCGGGTTCTTTGTCGATTCCTTCGTGGACCTGCTGGGGAGCCTGGGCGTCCAAGCCACGGCGGGACCGCTGGGGATCATCCTCCCAGTGGGTATCAGCTTCTACACGTTCCAGACCATGTCGTACTCAATCGACATCTACCGTCGGGTTCTCGAACCAACCAACCGGCTACTGGACTTCGCACTGT
Source organism: Acidimicrobiaceae bacterium (assembly GCA_003541675.1). Classification (GTDB taxonomy): domain Bacteria; phylum Actinomycetota; class Acidimicrobiia; order Acidimicrobiales; family MedAcidi-G1; genus UBA9410. The sequence goes on from DPMC01000145.1 coordinate 836, forward strand.
TTGTGGGCTTCTTCCCACAACTAGTCGCCGGACCTATCGTGCGGGCCCGGGACTTTCTGGCTCAGTTGGCCACGGACGACCGGTCACCTATCGACACCGGGCGGGCCACTCGACTGGTACTTGGCGGCCTGTTCAAGAAGATGGTCCTGGCCGACGTACTCGGATCCCAGCTGGTCGACGGAGTGTTCGCTGACCCTGGCGGGGCGACCGGCCTGGAAACGCTGCTTGGCATCTACGGCTACGCCTTGCAGATATACGGCGACTTCAGTGGGTATTCCGACATCGCCATCGGCATCGCCTTGCTGCTGGGTTTCCGGTTCCCGGTGAATTTCGACCAGCCGTACCGGGCTCTCAGCCTCCAGGACTTCTGGCGGCGGTGGCACATCAGTCTTTCGTCATGGCTCCGGGACTATCTGTACATCGGGTTGGGGGGAAGTCGACGTGGTCGGTCCCGCACGGCTCGGAACCTGATGGCCACCATGCTGTTGGGCGGCCTGTGGCACGGGGCCGGATGGACATTCGTCTTGTGGGGGGCCATCCACGGCGTGGGCCTGGTCGCTGAACGGTCGATTCCCGGCCTACTGGGAGGGGCCGAGCCGTCCCGGCCGGGTCGGGTCGTCAGGACTTTGGTGACGTTTCACATCGTTTGCATCGGTTGGGTGTTCTTCCGCTCCGTGAACGTGGACAGGGCCATGGAGGTGTTCGGAGCCCTCGGGGGCTCCTGGACGACGGCCCCCGAGGTCGGGTTCGGCGTGGTGCTGCTACTCCTGGTCGGTGCGGCCACTCAACTGCTTCCGGTTGGGGCCGCCGACCGCTGGTGGGATCGGGCGGCACGCCTACCCGTGGTTCTGCAGGCCACCGGCTTCACCTGTGCCATCCTCGCTTTCGACCTGTTGGGTCCCGAGGGCGTCAAACCCTTTCTGTATTTCGTCTTCTAGAGAGTCCATCAAGAGCGGGCCCGATCGTGCCCTCAGCCGTGCGGTGAAATAGCTGGGGCGGGCAGCTGGGGGCGCCAGACGATGGCCACCACGACCAACACCGCAGGCCAGATGGCGAAAACGGTGAGCGCCTCGCGGTAGCTGCCAAATAGATCGGCTCCTAGTGAGAAGGCCAGGGCCCCTAGTGCGGAGTTGACCACGCTGACAACGTGCAGTAATCCCGACACGGAACCAATGTTGCGGATGCCGAACAGCGCCGGCAGGAGGGCTCCGTTGATCGCCGCTCCACCGCCTGTGCAGATCCCCAGGCCGATCGAATAGGCGAACACTGTGGCGGTAGTGGTTCCCGTCCCGCCTAACAGGCAACTCACGGTCAGCAACAGGGCGATCGCCGCGGGAAGCAGGAACCGACCACGGCGATCCGAGGCCCAACCGAAGGCCAGGCCACCGGCAATTGCTCCTATGGCTTGGGGAAGGAACATGGCCGCCGCCCGGGCATCGGAGTAGTCCAGTTCACCCAGCACGTTGGTCTGATGGAACACCATCCCGGTGATCAGGAGACTGTTGGCCGACGCCACAGCAGCCAGTACCCAAAATGCCGGTGACTGCAACACCTCGGCTCTTGACGGCGAGGGTCCGCCAGCGTCCCTTCCGCCGTTGGAGTCTGCAATCCTGCCGTCGGGGACCTGTCCGAGGTCCGATGGCCGATCCACCATTCCGAACCGGGCAATGGCGATAACACTGACGAGGATCACGCAAGCGGCGGCGACCCAGGTCGATCGCCATCCCCAGGCATTCACACCAATGGACAGGCCAAGGGGGACCACCGCCATGCCAGCTGCCGTCAAAGTCATCGAGACGCCCAGGGCAAATCCCCGGCGTCGCTCGAACCAGTGCACGATCGAAACCCGCGCCGCCAGCGAAAGAGCACCCTGTCCCATCATCCGGATACCCAAGAACCCGACGGCTAGCCACGCCACGTGGCGGATCAGGGACATATGGACCAAGACCGCGGCGAACACAACGGCGATCACCGTCATAGCCCGTCGGACGCCCACCTCGTCGATCCAGCGCCCGAGTCGTGGAAGCGCCGTCGACGCCCCCAGGGTGCCCACCATGTAGGCGGTCGACACTGCGGTGTCTGACGCGTCAAGGTCAAACGCCATTGCCTCGCGGAAGACCGACACACCAATGGACTGGCCAGGGCCGGTCAGCGCTCCCACGAGGCTGGCCAAGCCCACTATCCGCCATCCGTAAAATCCGGTGGGGGAGCGGGGGCCCGATACCCCGACGGCGACCATCTGCGGACGCTAGCGGTCCAGATCAGGTCTTCTGGGCGACTCCACGTATGCCTCTAGCGCCGATGAACCGATTACGAGGCCGACGCACCGAGGGTGCACCAGGTATCGGTTCTTGGTGCTGGTCAGTCATTGTCCGTCCGCATGCCGCTTATCGATTCATCCCATTGTTGTGCAGTGCAGTGGTTCGACCACTGCGGTGCACCGCTTATCCAGCGGTACGGCATGCTCGCGGGGGAACTCGTCCTCGTCCCGGTACTTCTTCGCCATGGCGTCCAGCAGGCTCAGGGCGCCGTCGCGTTCCCACCCGACTACGCGACCACGGACCTCAAGGTACCGCTCGTTGTTGTCGGGATCGGTGGCGGACAAGGCAATGCGGTCATCGGCGCAGAGATTGCGCCATTTCTGACGGCCCTCAGCGTGAGGGAAGCGGACATGGGTGCCGTCGAAAGTGGCCCACACCGGTGAGACCTGAGGTTCGCCATTGGGGCCGATGGTTGCGATATGCCAGATAGCTGGCAGGTCGAACAGGTCGACGTGTGTAGCGGGGATATCGGCGATTGAGGGGGAGGTGTCCATGGACGGACGCTAGCCCCACGGGATGATTCCCATGGCCTTCGCCAGGGCTCACCCGGAGCCTCCGTCGTTCTAGAACAGGTCCGGTTCGCCGATCACACCATCGGCTAGCAACCCGTCGATCTCGACATCGGTCCGGCCGATGCTGCGTAGAACCTCACGGTTATCTGCCCCCTTATGGGATGCCGACAGGCGCATCTCGATGGGCGTTTCGGAGAACCGGGCCCCCGGACGGGCGCTCCGGACCGTGCCGGCGGAGGGATGTTCCCACGTGGCGATCGCCCCGTTGTGCACTACCTGCGGATGGTTCAACACCTCTTCCTTTTCGAGGATCGGACCACTCGGGACGTCCGCCTCCAATAGCCCGGCCAGAGCGTCAGCCATGGTGATGGATGCAAACGCTTCGGCGGTCATCACACCGAAGTCGACAAGGTTCTGCTGGTCACGGACGAAGCCCTCGAGGCTGTAGCGGGGATCGTCACACCATTCAGGATGTCCGACAGCCCGACACACCCCATGGATGTGCGCCGTCGAGGCCGAGAAGTAGATGATCTTTCCGTCGATGCAGTCAGTCAATCGGTAGACCTCGGCCAGCGTCTTGCCCGGCGATACGCCGTCTCCCTTCATGGTGTGGGCCACCATCCCGTCGTTCCAGAAGAACGCAAGTGTGGCGTCCAGCATTGGGATGACCACGTGTTGGCCACCGGAACCCCGTTCTCTGGCCAGGAGAGCAGCGGTGCAGGCCTGCGCCACGGTCAGAGCGGTGGCCTTATCAGACACGATATTGCGGACTAAATCGGGGAACGGGATATCCGGGTTCACCTGGTGGGACACCATTCCGGTCAGACCCTGGATAACCGGATCAAGGACCGGTCGCCCCGAGTAGGGCCCATCGGGACCGTAACCACTGATTGACACGTAAACGATGTCGGGATTCACTGCCCGGACGTCGTCATAGCCGACACCCAGTCGATCGCACGCTCCCGGTCGGAAGTTTTGAATGAAGACATCAACCTCGGCAGCGAGGTCTAGGAGGATCCTTCGACCTTCGTCTCGACTTAGATCCAGCGACATCGAGCGCTTGCCACGGTTGCCATTGATGTAGAAGGCCGAGAGGCCGCCGCGGGCGAAGTTCTGTCGACGGGTCACGTCCTGGCCCACCACCGGTTCAACCTTGATCACGTCCGCTCCCTGGTCGGAAAGGAGCATCGTCCCGAACGGTCCGCTGACGATCTGACTGAGATCCAAGATGCGGAACCCGTCAAGGGGGCCGCTCATAGTGCACTTGCCATTCGCCGTTTGGACCACCAACGGATCAGAACTGCTACGGCAGGTAGCGCCCCAACCACTGCGGCCCCGTGTCCAAG
>DPMC01000041.1 GCA_003541675.1 Acidimicrobiaceae bacterium
AACAGGCGTCGGTCGCGCATCGACAGGACATCGCGGGTCCAGACCTCGGCGAACAACGTTCTGACCATGACGTCGTTAAACGGTATGACGCCCTCGGGGATCGCTTCCACCGCCCCCGCATATACCTCTTGGAGCTTTTCTGCCCCGCGGTCATAGGCGCTCTGCTGCTGGTTGTTGGCCTCGTTCACGGTGCCTCCCGTATCTCGTCGGTCACGCCAAACACCTCGGGCATGGCCTTCTCAAGCGCCTCGACCATGTCCCCTAAGCCCCCTACGACACACAGGTCGGCGGCGAGGCGCAGGTCCTTTCGGGCTATGTCAACCGTCGACCGCAGGCTGTCCCGGAAGTCACCGACCACGTGTTCGGCCGGAATCGACAGAACTGGCAGGAATTGCTCGGTCAGGCTTCCCAGCTGTCCAACGTGTCGCCAGGCGTCTACCAGGGCGTCGGTGTCGACCTCGGCGCCTTCCGCTATCTCAAAGGCAACAGCACTTGCAGCGAACTGGGCATAGGTCAGGACGTTGAATGCCAACTTCATGGCGGCGCCCGAACCCACCGGGCCTGCTTCAACGATGTGGCTGCTGTAGTAGCTGAGTAGGGCCGCTGCTGCAGGGGGAAGATCGGCCCGGCCTCCCACGAACAGCGCCAGTTCACCGGCCGAGGCCGCAACGGTCCCCCCTGCTACACAGACGTCGTGCAGGACGCCACCCCAGATGGCGGCCTGCATGCGGCATGCGGCCATCGCCTCCGGATGAATCGTGGAGTGGACGAGCACCGGCAGACCGACCACGGCACTCTCGCCGAGTCCGTCAAGCACAGAACTGACGTGGTGGGCATCGGGGACACAGATGCTGACTACGTCAGCGAAGGCCGCCACCTCGGCGGTTGAACCTGCTGGTTCGGCGCCTAGTCCAACGGCTTCGGCCATGGTCTCCGGGTCAAGGTCGAACACGATGAGTTGCACGCCGGTTTCAAGGAGTCGTCCGGCCATGGCCGAGCCCATCTGTCCGAGCCCGACGTAGCCGACCTTGGGCGCGTCTCCGTTCATCTATTGCCCGACGGGGAGCACGGGGTGAAGCGAATCGGCAAACTTGACCACCCAGTCACGTTGGAACTGTGGAACCGGACCTTGGCGTCGTGGTCAACCTCGTAGTCGGGGAGACGCCGGTGGATCTCCTCGAGCGCCACCCGACCCTCGAGGCGGGCAAGCGCCGCACCAAGGCAGAAATGGGCGCCGTAGCCGAACGCCAGGTGCCGTTCCGGGCGGCGATGCAGGTCGAACTCCTCGGCGGTCGGCCCGAACTCCCGTTCGTCGTGGTTGGCGGCGCCTATCAGGAGCAGCACTGAGTCACCCTCATGCATTTGCCGGCCGTGCATCTCCCGATCACAGGTGAGGGTTCGGTGCATGTACTGCGTTGAGTTGTGGAAGCGCAGCACCTCCTCGACTGCTCCGGACGCCAGGTTCGGAGCAGCGACGAGTTCGTTGCGCTGGTTCGGGTGTCGAGACAGAATTTCGATCGCGTTGGACACCAGCTTGGTTGTGGTCTCGTGGCCGGCGATCACCAGGAGGACGCAGAAACCGAGCAGTTCGGCCTCGGTGAGTGCACGCCCATCGACCTCCAGAAGGAGCAGGTCAGATATGAGACCGGCGCCGCCGGAGGCGCGGCGCCGACCCAGATCTGCCTGAAAGTAGTTGAGTAGATCGAACATCGCCTCCATCGCTTCCTGGGGGATCTGCATTGACCCGTCCTCACGGACAAGAATTTGGTCGGAGACTTCACGCAGGAACGGACGATCGGCTTCGGAGAGCCCTAACACGGCGGAGATGACATCCATCGGAAACGGTGAGGTGATGTCGGCGACCAGGTCGGCCTCGCCACGTTCGATGACCGCATCGACATAGCCGGCCACGATCCGGCGGACATCGTCTTCCATCTCTGCCATGCGAAGGACGGTGAACACCCGAGATACCAACTTCCGGAACACCGTGTGGTCTGGCGGGTCCATCTCGATCATCTGCTCGAAGGGCGGCCGCTCGTGACTGCGGTTCCGGCGGCTCTCGAGGGCCACGCCACCCATTGAGGAGAAGGTCTCGAAGTCGTGGAACCCCTCGAGCACGTCGTCGAAACGGCTCAAGGCCCAAAACCGAAGCTCGGGGTTCCAGTAGGCAGGCGCCTCATTGCGTAGCCGGGTATAGATGACATAGGGGTCGTCATGGACCGCGAAGGCGTACGGGTTGTAGATGGGTTCCGGCGAAGTAGGCGACGTGGTGGTTGGGGTTGCGGTACCCACGGACGCGACCCTAGTGAGAGCCACGGCGGTGTTTCTCAGTCGCGCGTGCCCGAAACGGAGAGGGGACGCAGGTAATCGGCGCGTCCTGGGCTGTCCACAGTCATCCGACTGGTCGCGGTACCGCTTCCCGCATGACCAGCCCGTCGGAGTTCGATGCGGTTGCCGCCCGGTTTGAGGTGATCCGCGCCGATTCGGGCAGGACACCGGATGCCCTCGTGTCGCGGTCGAT
>DPMC01000194.1 GCA_003541675.1 Acidimicrobiaceae bacterium
GCCATTGCCCGCCGGATGGTTGCCGAGGGGGCCCGGGTCGTGGTGGGGTGCCGATCCGAACCGGCGCTGACCGGTGTGGCCTGGGTGCCCACCGATGTGGTCGATCCAGTGGCTGTGGACGCCCTAGTGGCCGCAGCCGTTGATCTGCACGGTGGCATGGATGTCATGGTGGCCAACGCCGGGGTTCAGATCGAGAAGACGGTGGCCGACACCACCGACGCAGAGTTCGACCAGGTCATCGGGGTCAACGTGCGCGGTGTGTTCAACTGCTGCCGGGCTGCGGTGCGTCACATGAGCGACCACGGCGGGGGGTCCATCGTGACCGTTGGTTCGGTGGCTGGCGATACAGCGGACCACGGGATGGCGGTCTACAACGCATCCAAGGGGGCTGTGCACTCCCTGACCCGGGCGGTGGCTGTAGATCACGGCCGCGACGGCGTGCGCTGTAACGCCATCCGACCGGGGTGGATCGCCACGGAGATGGCCGAGGTGCTATTCGCCCAGGCCGAGGATCCCGAAACCATGCGGGCCGCCGCTGTGGCCAGACACCCACTGGGTCGCCTGGGTTCGCCCGGCGACGTAGCGGCGCTTGCCGTCTGGCTGGCCTCGGACGAGTCGGCGTTCGTGTCGGGCAGCCTGTTCACCGTGGATGGCGGCCTGACTGCCCAGAGCCCCATCGGGAGTTGAACGAGCGGGCGTCGAACCGGACGATCGTTCAGTTGATCGGTAGCGTACGCCCGTGTCCGGAACGCTCACTGCCGAACAGGTCGATGCCTACCATCGCGACGGATATCTCTTCCCCGTACCGGTGTTCGATACCGACGAGGTGGATGACCTAAGGGCCGCCTTCGAGTCCTTCGAGGATCGGTGGAGCGACGACACCGCCCTGCCTCGGCCCTATGCCCAGTACGTGCGCGATGGCATGCAGGTCATCAGTCCCGCCGCCGACCGCATCTGTCGCCATCCGGCTGTATTGGACGTGGTCGAGGCGATCCTCGGTCCGGACCTTCTGGTTTGGACATGTGAGTTGTTGGTCAAGGAACCCCAGAGCCCGAAGATGTTGACCGTCCATCAGGACGCCAACTATTGGGGATTCGGACCACTGGACGGGCTGACCACGGCATGGATCGCCCTGTCGGAGGTCACCGATGCCAACGGAGCCATGCACTTCGTCCGGGGTAGCCACCGGTTGGGCAATGTCGACCATCACGACACGTTCGGAGTTGACAACATTCTCAGCCGTGGCCAGGAGGTGACCGTCGCCCACGACCCGGCCGACGAGGTGGTGGTTGCCCTCCGGCCCGGGGAGATTTCGCTGCACCATGGCCTGATGTTCCACGGGTCGGGGCCCAACACCACTGACGTCCGGCGCGTGGCCGTGGCCGTTCGCTACCTTGACCCCTCGGTCGTCCACCTCGGCGATCAGAACGACTTCGCCACGCCGGTGCGGGGCGACTCTTCAGGTACAACACTGGAATTACTGCCTGTGCCAGCGGAGGATTTTGACCCAGCGACGCTTCCGGCCCACGAGCGCATGATGCGGGCCCACGACCTCACGCTCGGAGCCGGTGCGGAACAACCAATGGTTTACGACGGTGACCGATCGGGCGCCTGAACGGGGGTGTCGTGATGTTTCGACCCATCGACCGGGGGGCGACCTACCGGCCGCGACTCAGGCGTCGGTCGGGTAGCCGGGGTAGGAGTCCTTGAACACCCCTTGGTGGAGCAGCACCTCGGCGGCTGGAACGCCGTCCGGGTTGGCCACGTCGGTCAGGAGGGTCCGGGTCCAGTACGACTCGGTCCGGCGACTGGCCCCCATGGCCACAATCTCTCGGTCGATCCGGTAGGTATGGCCGACCAGAACGGGCTCGCCGAGAAGCTGAACTTCCAGGTCGATGAACAGTCCGATTGACGGCTGTCGGGCCGCGAAGCTTGAGTGCTTGGATGCTGAGTTGGTCAGCACGCTGAGCATCTCGATGGGTACGACGGGTCCACCCCATGGCGTCTCGGCGTTTGCCAGGTACCACGGTGACGGTTCAGTGATCTTGCCCAACTTCTGCCTGAGGGTGAATGGGTACAGCTCCCCGAAGTCCTCATCGAAGGTCACGGTGACCGTCTCCTCACCGGGCCCTTTCATGCCCACCGATAGCACGTCGATCACGTAGAGGTCGGTTGGTGGATCTGCGACGGCCCGGGCCAGGCGGGGAGCCAGTGCCGTCTCCAGGTGGTCGGGCCCTACCGAGGCTGAACCGGTTAGCACTGGCGTGCCGTCGGCCTTGACGGCGTCCACGGTGACGCGGTCGGCGGCCTTGTCGTCATGTGTCACCGTGGCCCTGACCTGCTCGCCCTCGACGACCATGGTTTGGAAGTGGGCGCTCAGGCAGCCGTGGGAGAACCAGCGTTCGCCCCACCGGTCGACCAGCAGGGGATCGAACTGACTGAAGTGGGTCGGGCCCTCGATGGGGCCAGCGATCAGCCCGAGGGATGCCGCCGTGGCGTCGTCGTGGACGCTCGTGTGCCCACCGTAGGACTGGTTGGCCAGCATCTGGACTGGAGCTCGCAGTGGCCCAGACACCAGACCGGGCACCGAGCGGTCCAGCTCGGTGGAGAACGCTTCGCTCCGATGGTCGGTCATCGCCTCAACCGTACGGGGTTTGCGCAGATGCGGGCCACGCGGCGAGAGTGACCACCATGGCCGAGCTCACCACCGTGGACCGTGACGCATCGATCGACGAGCTGCTGACACACCTGCACCG
>DPMC01000224.1:0-1019 GCA_003541675.1 Acidimicrobiaceae bacterium
CCTGAATCACAGTCGGCAGCATTTAAATAGACCGTTCACGAGAGAACCTCTGCGTCGCATGGGTAGACGACTCCGATTCGAGACCGGATCTCGTCCATCAGGACCGCCATGGCCAATGACCACGACCCGGGGACTATTGGACTCTCCATCATCCCGGCCTCAAGGCATCGGGCCACTTCGGTGATCTGGTATTCGAAACCGTTGACTCGATGAGCCACATGCACCTCGTCGACCTTTTCGCCTTCCAGAGTTGTAAGCGTCATCTGCTCGGCACGCCAGAAGCGTGGAATGTCGACATGGCCCTTGGACCCGACAATGCGTCCGTCGACGCCAAGGTCGGTATTGATCGCAGAGTTGAGCTTGGCCAACCCACCGGTGGGGTATTCGGCAGTCACGGAAAGGCGGACATCCACACCATCGGCAGATAGTTCAGCCTCAGCGTCAAAGGAAAGAGGCGGGGACTGGAATACCAGTTCTGCCAAGGTCAAGGTGTAGATCCCGACGTCGAGCAGGCTGCCTCCGGCCGATTCGGGCGCCCAAAGACGACTATTCGGGTCATAGGGGGCGTTGAAGCCGAAGTTCGCTTCGACCATTTGAATCTCGCCTAGACGCCCTTCCTCGATCCACTTCCTGCATGCCGCCATGACAGGAAGGTGCCGAGTCCACATGGCCTCCATGAGAAAGGTCCCCGATAGTTGAGAGATCTCGATCATTTGTCGAACCTGGGCGGCGTTGACCGCCATCGGTTTCTCGCACAACACGGGAACCCCGGCGTCCAGGAGAGTCACGGAAACGTCTCGATGACTGCTGTGCGGGGTGGCGACGTAAACGGCGTCCACCTCGCCTACGAGGTCGCCCAAGTCGCAACTCGACGCGCCGATACCGTGATCGTCTGCGAAAGCCGCGACCCTGGGGGCATCACGGCCAACGACAGCGACGACCTCATGGCCGACTCCTCTGGCCGCGCTAAGGAACGTGGAGACAATGCCCCCATGTCCAACAATCCCCCACCGCATCAG
>DPMC01000224.1:1340-1926 GCA_003541675.1 Acidimicrobiaceae bacterium
CCCCACCGCATCAGGCCAGCATCGCACCTTGACCCAGAGTTGGGCCTCCCCTGGGCCACGGCCCTCGAAGTGAGCAAAGCATCAAGATCTTGACCGTCTTGGTGCCAAGGTCCGAGCCGCTGGCTGCGGTGCGAAGCCGTTCCCTGCATCTGCTGGTTGACGAGCCACTTCCTGAAGGTATACGGACGGTAGGACTACGGTCCGTCGGTATGACCCCGACCACAGGAAAGCACCCGATCGACAAGCGATTCGCCACCGTCAATGGCAAACGGATGGCCTACGTGGAGGTCGGTGAGGGCGACCCGATCGTGTTCTTGCACGGCAACCCCACGTCGTCGTACCTCTGGCGCAACATCATCCCGTACGTGGCCGACCTCGGGCGTTGCATCGCCCCCGACTTGATCGGCCAGGGCGATTCGGAGAAGTTGGACGACTCCGGCCCCGGCTCGTACCGATTCGTGGAACACCGCACCTACCTGTGGAAACTGTTGGAACAGATCGGCGTGACGGACCGTGTGACCCTGGTCGTGCACGACTGGGGCTCGGCTCTCGGGTTCGACTGGGCCGCCAACCACCCCGAGGCGGT
>DPMC01000224.1:2253-2523 GCA_003541675.1 Acidimicrobiaceae bacterium
GCCGGGGTCTGCTACATGGAGGCCATCGTCCGGCCCATAGCCACGTGGGACGAGTGGCCCGAGTCCGCACGGGGCATCTTCCAGGCCTTCCGGTCGGCGGCGGGCGAGGACATGGTGCTGGAGAAGAACCTGTTCGTTGAGGCGGTCCTCCCCGGGGCGACGATCTGCGACCTGGCACCCGAGGACCACGACGAGTACCGACGACCGTTCTCCGAACTGGGCGAAGGGCGACGCCCCACCCTCACCTGGCCCCGTGAGATCCCCGTAGCG
>DPMC01000192.1:0-148 GCA_003541675.1 Acidimicrobiaceae bacterium
GGGCACCATCAACGGCTATGGCGAACGGGTCGGCAACTGCGACCTGGTTCCGATCATTGCCAACCTGACACTCAAGATGGGCGTCGAGACCGTCAGCGCCGACCGGCTCGCCGAACTCACCCCGGTGGCCCACCACGTGGCTGAACTG
>DPMC01000192.1:525-683 GCA_003541675.1 Acidimicrobiaceae bacterium
GCCCACAAGGCGGGACTCCACACCAGCGCCATTGCCCGGCGCCGCGACGCCTACGAGCATGTGGATCCCGAACTGGTCGGCAACGGCACCCGGTTTCTCGTCTCGGAGATGTCTGGGAGGTCCACCATTGAACTGAAGGCGACCCAGCTGGGCATCGA
>DPMC01000192.1:1040-3883 GCA_003541675.1 Acidimicrobiaceae bacterium
CGAGACCCTCAAGGAGTTGGAGTACGCCGGCTACCACTTTGAGGCCGCCGACGCCTCCCTCGAATTGCTCATGCGGGCTGCAGCCGGTTGGTCCCACGACTTCTTCGAGTTGGAGTCGTTCTCGGTCGACGTCGGACATCGGTCGGGGAGTGGAAGCCGGGCATGGAACGAGGTGGCTGTCGAGGTCGAGACCGAGGCCACCGTCAAGGTCCATGTCGAAGGCGAACGCATGGTGGCCACCGGAGAGGGCAACGGTCCGGTCAACGCCCTAGATGCCGCACTCCGATCAGCGCTAGCCGATCGCCATCCGCAGTTGGACCGCCTGCACCTGACCGATTTCAAGGTCCGGGTACTGGAGACCCGTGAGGGCACCGCTGCAGTCACCCGGGTGCTCATCGACACCACCAACGGTGAACGCACCTGGACGACCATCGGGGTGTCGGAGAACATCATCGAGGCGTCCTGGCAGGCCCTCGTCGACTCGTTGGTCTACGGCCTGTTTCACACGTCAGCCTGAGACCGGGCTGAGGCTGACGTGGTGACATCGCGTTCGAGGGTCCTGCTGGCCGAATGCCTGGGAACCACGTTGCTGCTCATCGGGGTGGTCGGCTCGGGGATCATGGCCGCCCGCCTCAGCCCGGACGACGTGGGCCTCCAGTTGTTCCAGAACGCAGTCGCCACAGCAGCAGTGCTGGTGGCCATCATCGCCACCTTCGGCACGATCTCGGCGGACTTCAATCCTGCGGTAACCATCGGCGCCTGGCTGCTGGGCCACCGGGCGGGGCGGGACGTCGCCCCGCTGATCGTGGTGCAGGTCATCGGTGCGGTGGCCGGCACGGTGCTGGCCAACCTCATGTTCGACCTTGAAGCTGCCACGTGGTCGACCACGTCACGTTCGGGTGGCCACCTATGGCTGTCCGAGGTGGTAGCCACTGTGGGCCTGCTACTGGCGGTGTTCGCTCTCGTCCGCGCGGGCCGGACCGCTCACCTGCCATACGTGGTAGGTGCCTACATCGGCGGGGCCTACTACTTCACCTCGTCGACCAGTTTCGCAAACCCGGCGGTCACTGTGGGACGCACCCTGAGCGATACGTTCACCGGGATCGACCCTTCGTGCGCGCCGATGTTTGTGCTGATGCAACTGGTCGGTGTGGGCGTAGCCGTTGTTCTCTTGCGGGCGCTCTTCCCGGTCGACTGAGCGTCAGGTGCCCGCTCTTCTCAGCTACGGGGCACTTCGATCCACGGAACGTCCTTGTCGACGCGGACGTCACCGGGGAGTCCGAGGACCCGCTCCCCCAGGATGTTTCGCATGACCTCGGTGGTGCCACCCTCGATGGAGTTGGCTCGCACCCGCAGGAAGTACTCGCCCAGCGAGTCGTAGTCCAGCGCCGGGCGGGTCTGGTCCTGCTCGTAGCCCGCATCGAACAGGGTGCCGGCCATTCCGGAGAGGCCCAGGGCGAAGGCGAAGGCGTCCTTGTTGAACTCGGCAGACAAGACCTTGCCGATCGATCCCTCGGGGCCCGGCGTACCGGTTTCCCGGGACTGCTCGGCCCGCATGTTGTTGAGCCGCAGCGTTTCGCTTCGCACCCAGAGGCGCATCAGGTCGTCCCGGCGTGCGGGATCGTCGTGCCCATGGTCCCGCCAGGCCTCGAATACCCAGTCGATGGTGCCCTTGTCCGACGAACGGGTCTCGCCGCCGATGGCCACCCGCTCGTTCATGAGCGTGGTCAGGGTGACCCGCCACCCGTCGCCCACGTCACCCAACCGGTCGGCCTCGGCAACCCGGGCGTCGGTCAGGTAGATCTCGTTGAACTCGGCCTGCCCCGTTAACTGGCGGAGCGGTCGGATCTCCACACCGGACTGGTTCAGGTCGATGGCGAAGTAGGTGAGTCCCCGATGTTTGGGCGCGTCGGGATCGGTGCGAGTGACCAGAAGGCCCCACCGAGCCAGATGGGCGTTGCTGGTCCACACCTTCTGACCGTTGACCACCCATTCGTCGCCGTCGGCCACCGCTCGGGTCGACAGGCCGGCCACGTCGGATCCGGCGCCCGGCTCAGAGAACAACTGGCACCAGATCTCCTCACCGGTGAACAACGGTCGCAGCCAGCGCCGGTGCTGCTCGGGAGTTCCACAGGTCACGATGGTCGGCGCGGCCATGCCGTAACCGATGTCGTACCGGGGTTGCGGTCCATCAGCGGCCACCACGGAATCATGGACGAGTCCCTGCAGATTCCGATCGGCATCGAGGCCACCACTGCCCTCCGGGAAGTGAACCCAGGCCAGGCCTAGGTCGTACTGGGCACCCAGGAACCCCAGGCGGTCGCAGGGATCGATCTCTAGTAACTGGTCGATGCGGGAGCGGATCTCGATCTCGGCGGCGGGCATGGCAGGCATCGCGGGATCCTAGGAACCGTCTGGGCCGGAAGCGGAATCGGAACCGTCCACAATGCGGGCCGCCGGTAGCGTGCGGCGATGATCAGGCGGGAACAGACCGACGGAGAGGCGGCGGCTGAGGGCGCCCAACTGGGGGCCATTGACTGGCTCCTCCTTTTGACAGCGGCCGGAATCTGGGGTTCGTCGTTCCTCTTCATGGATGTAGCCCTGCGTGTCGAGCATCCCGGCCTGGTGGCCTGGTTGCGGCCTGCGCTGGGTCTTTGCTTTCTGGCGGTTGTCCCCGGCGCGTGGCGCCCGGTGGATCGGAGCGACCTCCCGACGATCGGCCTTCTGGGGTTCCTGTGGATGGCCATCCCGCTCACGATGTTTCCGCTGGCTCAGACATGGATCGACTCCTCGATCGCAGGGATGATGAACAGCGGCATGCCGATCATGACGTTGTTGGCCGG
>DPMC01000305.1:0-2048 GCA_003541675.1 Acidimicrobiaceae bacterium
GCCCATGGACTCGGTGGTGTTCCCTGACGAGCGCCACGGAGCGTTCACGTACCAGATGTTCGAGAAGGACGAGAACGCCATCTACGGGCGGGCCCATCCGGACAACGACCGCCTAGAGGGGGCATGGCGGAGCACCACGTTCATGCCGACGGTGTTCCCCGCCCACATGTACATCCTCGCCCCCGACCACCTCTGGTACCTATCGCTACGACCCCGGGGAACCGGTCAGGTCGAGCTGCGGTTTGGGATTGCCCTAGCGCCCGAAGTGCACGCCTCGCTGGTCGAACCCGAAGCGTGGATCACCGAGATGGTCGACTTCTTCACCGCGGTCTGCGAGGAAGACCGCAAGGTGGTGGAGGGCATCCACGTCGGATCCCGCTCGCCGCTGGCCACACCTGGTCCGCTGAGTTGGCTCGAGCATGAACTCCACCACTTCATGGGCTATCTGGCCGACCGCTTGACGTCCACCGACTGACCCCCGACCCGGGAGCCCACCATGACCTTCTCCATCACCGGACACTGTGCCAGGACCGGTATGGCCGGGGTGGCTATCACTACCTCGTCCATCTGTGTGGGGTCGCGTTGCCCCCATGCCAGAGCCGGCGTGGGCGCCGTGGCTACCCAGAACATCACCGACCCGACTCTGGCTACCCGTGTGTTCGAGTGCCTACAGGCCGGTGAAACGGCCGCCGAGGCGGTGGCCACCGTCATGGACGGTCGAGCCAACGCCGAATACCGACAACTGGCGGTGGTCGACATGGCCGGTCGGACCGGACACTTCACCGGGGCCCACATCTTGGGCACCAACCGCGTCGTGGAGGGTGACCACTGCATCGCAGCGGGCAATCTGCTGTCGACACCGGAGGTTCCGGCCGCCATGGTGGCCGGCTTCGAGGCCGACCCTGGCGCCCACCTGGCCGACCGCCTGCTACTTGGCCTGGAGGCCGGGCTAGCCGCTGGTGGAGAGGAGGGTCCAGTTCGCTCAGCAGCCCTTCTGGTCCACCACGAGCAACCCTTCGCACTGGTCGACCTGCGTTGCGATTGGAACGAAGACGACCCAGTGGTCGTGCTGCGCCGTCTGTGGACCGATTACGAACCCCAGATGCAGCCCTACTTGGACCGGGCCGTAGATCCGGGGGTGGCGCCCAGCTACGGCGTGGCCGGCGACCGGTGAGTCGATACCGGTGCTGACCGACGAACAGGTCGAAACGTTCCGGCGCGATGGAGTCTTGACGGTTCCCAACGCAGTCACGCCGGATCAACTGGCAGCACTGCGCGCCGACATGGACCGCTGGGTCGAGGAGAGTCGGGCCCACACCGGGCCCTACGGGGAGATGATCGACGGGCGCCCCCGGTTCGACGTGCAGCCGGGTCATTCGAAGGACCGGCCGGCGTTGCGGCGGGTCTCGGCGCCCACGGAGGTCTCAGCCGCCCACCGCGAGGTCATGGCCAACAGCGCCATGGTCGACATGGTGGCTGACTTGATCGGTCCCGACGTCCGGCTCCACCACACCAAGGTCAACACCAAGCTCCCGGGGGCGGCCACCGAGGTGCAGTGGCACCAGGACTTCCCGTTCACCCCGCACTCCAACGCTGACCTGATGACCGCCCTGCTGATGGTCGACGAGGTGACTGTGGAGAACGGCCCCTTGGAAGTGGCTCCTGGTTCGCACAACGGCCCGATTCACTCGCTGTGGCACGACGGGGTTTTCACGGGCGCCATCTGTCCAGACGCCGTCGCTGCGATGCGTGATGCTGCCGTATCGTGCACAGGCCCGGCGGGTTCGGTGTGTCTGATGCACACCCGGTTGGCCCACGCCTCGGCCCCCAACCGGTCGGATCGGTCCCGGACCCTGTTCATCTGTGTCTACGGGGCGGGCGATGCCGTGCCGTATGGCCCCAATCCGGTGCCCACGGCCCATCAGGGATTGTTCGTACGGGGTTCGGACCCCGGTCGGGTCCGGACCGGGGACTTCGAGATGGACCTGCCTGAACCGCCGACGGGAGCGTCGTTCTTCACCCAGCAGGAGGCCTCGGTAGTAGATCCG
>DPMC01000305.1:2452-8484 GCA_003541675.1 Acidimicrobiaceae bacterium
CGAAACTGTCTGAAGCGATCGTCTGAAGTGGGGTCGTCTGAGATGTGGGGCTGTCGATGATCGGTGAGCGCCGTCGAGGAGGCCGGGGTGCGCGCGCTGCTGCACGGGCGACTGAATCGGTCGCCGAGGTGCTGCAACCTCGCCGGCGCATCCCCACCTACGACCTGCTCGACGAGGGGTCGCTGGACCGCCTCGAGGCCCACGCCGACTGGATCCTCGATGAGATCGGCATCGAAATCCGGGGGGACGAGGAGGCTGTCGAACTGTTCCGGGCGGTGGGTGCCCGCGTCGAGGGGGAGCGGGTGCGGTTCGATCCAGGCCTGGCCCGGAGCCTGTGCACCACGGCGCCGGCCGAGTTCGCCATGCACGGGCGCGATGAACGCCATACGGTCACCGTCGGTGGCGACCACGTCGTCTTCTCACCGGCCTACGGGTCACCGTTCGTGTCGGACCTCGACGACGGCCGGCGCTACGCCACGCTGGTCGACTTCGAGAACCTAGTGAAGCTGGCCTACGTGTCGCCGTGGCTGCAGCACTCAGGTGGCACGGTGTGCGAGCCAGTGGACGTGCCTGTCAATAAGCGGCACCTGGACATGGTGTATGCCCACCTGCGCTGGTCGACCAAGCCGTTCATGGGTGCGGTGACGGCGCCGGAGCGGGCCGAGGACTCTGTCGCCATGGCCCGCATCGTCTTCGGAGCCGACCGCCTCGAACGGGACTGCGTTGTCCAGGGGAACATCAATGTCAATTCGCCGCTGGTGTTCGACGACGTGATGACCGGGGCGCTCAAGACCTATGCCCGGGCCAACCAGGCCAACGTGATTTCACCGTTCATCATCGGGGGTGCCATGGGTCCGGTCACCCAGCCGGCGCTCATCGCCCAGGCTCACGCTGAGACCATGGTGGGCATCGCTCTGGCCCAACTGGTGCGCTCTGGTTCACCGGTGGTGTACGGCAGCTTTTTGACCACCATGGACCTGCGCAGCGGAGCACCGACGTTCGGGACGCCCGAGGCGGTACTGGCTACCTACGCCATGGGCCAACTGTCGCGCCGGCTGGGACTGCCGCTGCGTTGCGGTGGCCACTACACGGCGTCCAAGGTGGCCGACGCCCAGGCGATGATGGAGTCGGCCGACGCCATGGGGGCGTCCATCTACGCTGGGGCCAACTTCGTGCACCAGGCCGCTGGCTGGCTGGAGGGCGGGCTGGTCACCGGTTACGAGAAGTTCGTGATGGATGCCGACCACCTGGGGATGCTCACCCGACGCATGGGGGGTCTAGTGGTCGACGACGACTCGTTGGCCGTCGAGGGTTATCGGGAGGCTGGGCCGGGAACGGCCCATCTGGGGACTGCCCACACCCTGGCCCACTTCGAGGAAGCCAACTACAACTCAGTACTCCTCGACACCAACTCCTTCGAGCAGTGGGCCGAGGATGGGGGGCGGGACATGCAGCAGCGGGCCAACGCCCTCTGGAAGCGCATGCTGGCCGACTACGAGCCGCCGGAGATCGATCCGGGGACGGATTCCGAGTTGCAGGCGTTCATGGCCGAACGCAAGGGTTCCGAAGATGACGCTTGGTATTGAGCATCTATACCGAAACTGAACCTTGAGTTTCACCCTGCCCTTGTCATCGCCGGGGTGGGTGTCGACGTGTTCGAATTCATGTGGCGGGCTCAGGTGCTGGTGGGCTGATCGGGAGGAACGGCGTCAGTAGGAGCGTCGCTCGGTAGCGCCGTGGTACAACACATCGGACAGGGCGGCGTTGGCCGACGCCCGGACTGCTCGGCCGTCGTCAGTCATCTCGGTTTCTGGTCGGGGCACGACGAGGAACGCCGGATCCACGGGGTCGTTGCCGACGACCAGCACGTGGTGCTCACCTCGTTCCGGGCGGGCGTCGACGCCGATGTAGGACTGGAAGGCCACGCCCACCCGTCGGGTATCGGATTCGTTGGGCCGTGACCCGTGGATCAGGTGTGGATGGTGGAGCGACATCTGGCCGGGCTGGAGCACCACGTCGACAGCCGTGTCGGGGTCGAACCCGCTCACGTGCTGACCTCGAGTGAGGATGTTGTCTTGCCCGTACCGGTCCTCGTGGGGGCGGATGCCGTCTAGGTGGGTGGCCGGGGCCATGGCCACGCAGCCGTTTTCCGACGTGCTGGGAGTCAGAGCCAGCCAGGCTGTGACCATGTCAGTCCCCTCGATCCCCATGTAGGTGGAGTCCTGATGCCAACTTACGTAGGCCGTGGCATCCGGGTCCTTGATGAACAGCACTGAATTGAGCAGGGCAGCGGGCCGGTCCACGAGTGATGCAACGCAGCCCAGGATTATCGGGTGGAGGGCCAGGTCGGCCAGGAACGGCAGGACTAGGTGAGCGTTGTTGCGGTGGTCACCATGCAGGTCCTCGGGGAATCGGGCTTCGGCCTCTTCGAGGGCGGCTAGGGCAGCAGAGGCCTCGGCGGTCGTAAGTACGTCGATCGGGGCGAGCCAGCCGTCGTTCCGGTACCGGGAGACCTGCTCGTCGGTGAGTATCGGCACGGCCGCGGACGGTAGCCGAGGCTCCGGTGTTCCACACCGGTGGGTGAGGTCGGGTCGCCAGTATGTTCGGATAATGGACGGAGCAGGTCGGATGCGGGTTCTGTTCAGGGGGATCGTGGCAGCCTGCCCGGGATGTGGGGGACGGGGCTTGTTCCGCCGTCCGTCCCGTCGGGGCTGGTTGCGGATCCGTGAGGCGTGCCCCAGTTGTGGGCTCGTCTTTGAGCGCACTCACGGTCACTGGATCGGCGCCGTGGCTGTTAACACCGTCCTGTCCACTGTGGCGATCCTGATCGTGTTGGTCGTTGCGTTCGTCGTGGCATGGCCCGACCCAGAGGTCCTCGAGGTCCTGGTACCCACGGTCGCTACTTCGCTGGTGGCACCGTTGGCTTTCGCCCCGATTAGCCGCAGCCTCTGGACGGCCATGGTTGTTCTCGTTCTGCCACCGGATGACCCACCCTCGGTGGGCACGCGTCCGATCTAGCCTTCGCGAACCTCAGCCCAATGACCGAGCCGGGCCGACACCCGAGAGGAGAGGGAAACCATGCCAGATGTTGAGCTTCCGTTTAGCCGTGAGGAGTACGCACAGCGCCTGGCGAAGGTGCGTAGAGCTATGGAGGCTCACGGCATCGAGGTTCTTGTGGCCGCCGACCCGTCAAACATGTCGTGGCTGACCGGCTACGACGGGTGGTCGTTCTATACCCCGCAGGCCGTGGTGGTCACTCACGACGGCGAGCCGTGGTGGTGGGGACGACGTATGGACGCCAATGGCGCCCGCCTCACCGTCTACATGGATGAGTCCCGGATACTTGACTACTCCGACGACCATGTCATGTCGACCGAGAAGCACGCTTTCGGCCAGTTAGCTGACCTCTTGGACGGGATGGGTCATGGTTCGGCCCGGGTCGGCGTTGAACTCGACAACTACTACTACTCGGCGGCCGCTCACCAGAACCTGTGTGCCAGGTTGCCCGACGCCGATGTTGTGGACGCCACGGCGCTCGTCAACTGGCAGCGCGGGGTCAAGTCCGACCAGGAACTCGTGTACATGCGGCGGGGCGCCCGGATCGTGGAACGCATGCACGCCCGGATCCGCGACATCATCGAACCGGGCATGCGAAAGTGCGACCTCGTGGCCGAGATCTACGCCACCGGCGTATCGGGCACCGAGGAGTTCGGAGGCGACTACCCGGCCTTCGTACCCATGATGCCAACTGGAGCCGAAGCCTCGGCCCCCCACTTGACCTGGGATGACAAGCCGTTGAAGAGCGGCGAGGGGTCGTTTTTCGAGATCGCTGGTGCTCACCGTCGCTACCAATTACCGCTGTGCCGGACGTCGTTCCTAGGCACCCCGCCCGACGAGATGCGCCGGGCCGAAAGGGCCGTGCTTGACGGCCTCGACGCAGGGTTGGGCGCGGCCCGGGCCGGTAGCCGGGCGTGCGACATGGCCCGAGCCTTTTTCTCGGTGATGGAAGACGCTGGCTTCCACAAGGAGGGCCGCTGTGGTTACCCCATTGGCATCAGCTACCCGCCGGACTGGGGGGAGCGGACCATCTCGCTGCGAGATACCGACGAGTCGGTGCTGGAGCCGGGCATGACCTTCCACTTCATGCCCGGCCTCTGGATGGACACCTGGGGCCTGGAGATCACCGAGAGCTTCGTGGTCGTCGAGAACGGTCCCGGCGAGCCACTGGCCGACGTGTCTCGCGGCATCCACGTGAAGGGGTGACCGTGCCTGCGCCGACCACTGACGGGTCACCAGTCGATCAGATGCTGGCCATCCTCGACGGCCTGATCGCCTTCCCGTCGGTCGCCCTCACCCCGAACGTCGACCTGATAGCCCACGTGGAGGACCTGCTCCGGCCGTACTGCTCGGAGATTCTGCTCTCGCATGACGAGACCAAGACGAAGGCCAACCTCTTCGCCACCATCGGACCGGTCGTCGACGGCGGGATCATGTTGGCCGGCCACAGTGATGTGGTCCCCGTCGACCTTGGTGACTGGACCTCGCCGCCCTTCACTGCCACCCGCCGTGGCGACCGCATCTACGGGCGGGGCACGGCCGACATGAAGGGATTCTTGGCCTGCGTGTTGGCCCTGGTCCCCCGATGGGCGGCGCTCGATCTGGTTCGGCCCGTCCACGTGGCCCTCACCTTCGACGAGGAGGACGGTTTCCACGGCGCTCCGATCCTCATCGATTCGTTGGCCGACGCGCCCCGGCCCGCCGTGGCCATCGTCGGCGAGCCGACCGGCCTGAAAGTGGTTGGGGCCCACAAGGGCTGTTATGAGTACACCACCACGGTCACCGGTATGAACGGACACAGTTCCCGCCCGGCCGAGGCGGTTAGTGCCGTGCACTACGCCACCCGTTGGATCGCCGGTCTGCTGGGCCTCGAGGAAGAACTGGTCGAGCGGGCGCCGGCCGGTAGTCGGTTCGAGCCGATGCATACCACTACGAACGTTGGCGTGATCAACGGTGGGCTGGCTCGCTGCACAGTGGCCGGGGGCTGTTCGTTCGACTGGGAGATGCGCCCCGTGCAGGGCAGCGACGCCGGGTTCGTGAAGGACCGGATGGCTGCACTTGAGTCGGGGCTATTGGCCGAGATGCGCGCCGTGCACCCTGAAGCCGCCATCGAGACCGAGGCGGTGTGTGAGATCGACGGCCTTGAATGGGAGGAGTCGTCCCCGGCTCTGGACCTCATGCGGTCCCTGCTGGGTGGTGATCCACCGGTCGGGGTGGTGGCCTACGGGACCGAGGCCGGTCTCTACCAGGCGGCCGGGATGCCCTCGGTGGTGTGGGGACCCGGTGACATCGCTGTGGCCCATCGACCCGACGAGTTCGTCGAGGTGTCCGACCTCGAGGCCTGCCTGGAACTGCTCCTGGGACTGGGCAGCCACCTGACCGACTGAGGCCTGCATGGCCGGGGACTCGGGTCATCCGGGACGCCCTGTCGTGGAAGTTCCCAGCAGGCCGTCGTAGGTGATTTGACCATCGCACGATGCCTCTAGACAGTCTCACGGATCCGTTATAGGCTCTCACTTCCACGCGCTCGAGAGTTGCTCCCGGTGGCGTGTCTGATCGAACCCACACCCGGTAGGAGTGCACCGATGACCCGCATGACCCCCAGCGAGGCCTTCGTCGAGACGATGGTGGCCAATGACGTCACCACCACGTTCGGCATCATGGGCTCGGCGTTCATGGACGCCATGGACATCTTCGCTCCGGCCGGCATCCGCCTGGTGCCTGTAGTCCACGAGCAGGGTGCTGCCCACATGGCCGACGGCTATGCCCGGGTCAGCGGTCGCCACGGGGTGGTCATCGGCCAAAATGGCCCCGGCGTCTCCAATTGCGTGACGGCCATCGCCGCGGCCTTTTGGGCCCACAGCCCGGTGGTCATGATCACCCCGGAGACCGGGACCATGGGCCAGGGCCTAGGAGGCTTCCAGGAGGCCAACCAACTCCCGATGTTCCAGGAGTTCGTCAAGTACCAGGGCCAC
>DPMC01000305.1:8900-15467 GCA_003541675.1 Acidimicrobiaceae bacterium
TGAACATTCCCCGCGACCGCTTCTATGGCGACATTGACGTCGAGATCGCCGAGCCGATGCGCCTGGACCGCGGCCCCGGTGGCGCCGCCAGCCTCGATGAGGCGGCCGACATGCTGGCCGCTGCTGAGTTCCCGGTCATGGTGGCGGGTGGCGGCGTGGTCATGGGCGACTCGGTGGCCGAGGCCATCACCCTGGCCGAGCGCCTGGGCTGCCCGGTGGTCAACAGCTACCTGCACAATGACTCGTTCCCGGCCAGCCACCCGCAGTGGTGTGGCCCGCTGGGCTATCAGGGCTCCAAGGCGGCCATGAAGCTCATAGCTCAGGCCGACGTGGTCCTGGCTCTGGGTACCCGCCTGGGCCCGTTCGGCACCCTTCCGCAGCACGACATGGACTACTGGCCGAAGGAGGCCAAGATCATCCAGGTCGACGCTGATCACAAGATGCTTGGTCTGGTCAAGAAGATCTCGGTGGGGATTTGCGGTGACGCTGGAGCGGCGGCGGTCGCACTGGTCGAGCGACTTGACGAAAGGGTCCTGGCCTGTGATGACAATCGTGACCACCGGGCTCAACTCACCGCTGCCGAGAAAGCCGACTGGGAGGCCGAGCTGGAGGAGTGGACACACGAGACCGACGACTTCAGCGTGGACATGATCAAGCAGGCCATTGACGAGGAGGACAACTGGCTCCACCCCCGACAGGTTCTTCGCGAACTGGAGAAGGCCATGCCGGCCCGAGTCATGGTTTCTACAGACATCGGGAACATCAACTCGGTCGCCAATAGCTACCTGCGGTTCGAAGAGCCCCGTTCCTTCTTTGCCGCCATGAGTTGGGGGAACTGTGGCTACGCCCTGCCGACCATCATCGGCGCCAAGGCCGCCGCTCCCGACCGTCCGGCGGTCGCATACTCCGGTGACGGAGCATGGGCCATGAGCATGGTCGAGATCATGACGGCGGTACGCCATGAGATACCTGTCACCGCGGTGGTGTTCCACAACCGGCAATGGGGAGCCGAGAAGAAGAACCAGGTCGACTTCTATGGCCATCGTTTCGTCGCCGGGGAACTGGAGGGTGGCGAGAGCTACTCCGAGATAGCCCGTGCCATGGGCGCCGAAGGCGTTCGGGTGGACCAGCTTGAAGAGGTGGGCCCGGCGTTGTCAGCGGCCGTTGATGCTCAGATGAACGCGGGCAAGACCACGGTGATCGAGGTCATGTGTACTAAGGAACTCGGCGATCCGTTCCGCAAGGATGCGTTGTCCGTCCCGGTACGTCACCTTGACAAGTATGCCGACTTCACCTGACCAGGCCCGTCGATGACCTGACCTCAGCCCCCAACTGATGGGGCAGGCTCGTGAGATACGTCCTCCGGGCCGAGGTGGCGAGTCCAGGCGGCGAATTCAAGAACTATCCCGTCAGGGTCCTGAAAATAGATCGACCTCACGAAGACACCGTCGTGTACCTCTCGAGACACGCCCCACTCAGAGTCGTCGTGGTTGACCACCTCTGAACAGTCGATGCCGGCATCGCGGAGGCGGGAAACGAGACTGTCGATGGCGTCGCAGTCGACGTTGAAGGCCAAGTGGTTCATGGAGCCGTGCGCGGAGTGGATGCCGCCACGGTCAGGCCGGTCGGTCGGCATCGCGATGCCGGGTGCAACTTCAGGTCCATCAGGAAACCAGAAGAACGCCAGCTGGTTGCCGCCGCCAGCATCGAAGAAGAAATGCTGTCCTACCCCACCCCCCAACTCGACGGTCTTCACTAGAGGCATTCCCAGTAGGCCTTCGTAGAACGCCACTGTGGCTGTCATGTCGCTGCAGACGAGGGCGAGGTGATCGATCCCCCGGACACCGAACGGTCCGGTCGTCTGACTGGTCTCGGCTATGGCAGGGGCCCCAGAAGATTCCGATCCTTCCGACGTCCCAGCCATGAGAACACCCTAGGCGGCCTGCCAGAATCGATTCCGTGCCCACTCCCGCGCCCGAAGACCAACTGACTGACTTCACCGACCGCGTCGTCGTGGTCACAGGTGGAAGCCGAGGGCTCGGTCGGGCCATGGTCGAGGCATTCGCTCGGTGTGGCGCTGACGTAGTGGTGGCTAGTCGCAAACTGTCCAACTGTGAGACGGTGGCCGCTGGCGTGGTCGAGACGACCGGTCGACGGGCGCTCCCAGTTGCCTGCCATGTCGGTGACTGGGACCAATGCGACGCTCTGGTAGAGGCAACCTACGTCGAGTTCGGTCGATGCGACGTACTGGTCAACAACGCTGGCAGTTCGCCGCTCTATCCGTCGCTCGCGCAGGTCACCCCTGAGCTGTTTGACAAGACAATCGCCACCAACCTGAGGGGCACGTTCCGACTGTCGGCTTGCTTCGGGTCGCGAATGTTCGATGCCGGCGGCGGGTGCATCGTCAACGTGAGCTCCATCTCAGCTTCGGCCCCGACAGCGGTGGAGGCCATCTACGGTGCGGCGAAGGCCGGTGTCCACTCGCTCACAGAATCCTTCGCACGGGCATACGCACCGACGGTCCGTGTCAACTGCCTGCAGCCGGGCCCTTTCCTGACCGACATTTCAACTCACTGGCCTGAGAGTTCTCACGAGGGCTTTCGCCAGCGCCTTGCCCTGCAGCGGGCCGGCAACTCGGAAGAGATCGTGGGTGCCGCTCTGTATCTAGCGTCGGACGCTGCCTCGTTCACGACTGGATCGGTGGTGAAGGTCGATGGTGGCGCCGTCTATGGGACCGGCTGAGAATCCGGCCGGCCCATGCCGGGCCCGCCCGAGAATCTAGGAGCACCCCAGTGACCAATATTGGCAGGCCCACCGATGGCCAGAACCAGTGGTACCCGTTCATGGACCGTCCTGTTCCGTCGATGGTCGACGGGGTATTGCAGAACCCGCCGGTGGTACCGGTGCGCGACGTCGACCCTCTGCCGCCGTCAGCCCGATACGTGGTGGTGGGTGCGGGCATCCACGGCCTGTCCACCGCCTACCACCTGGCTATGGAACTGGAGCGAACTGGGAAAGGCTCAGGGAGCGACGTCGTACTCATCGACAAGGCTGGCCCCGGTGCCGGAGCTACCGGCCTCGCCTGCGGTTGCGTCCGAAACCTGTACATGACCGGTCCATTGCACGCCATCCTGCGGGCCAGCGTTGAGGTGTGGGAGTCCGACCCGATCAACTTCGGCTTCCAGCAGGTCGGATACGTGTCGATCGGCGAGGCCAACCAGGCCGAGGATTACGTGCGCCTCAACGAGTCGCAGGTGGCCAGCGGCTATCCCTCCGACCTCTACACGGATGAGGAGGCCCACCGGTTCCTGAAGGGACTGTGGCCCGACTTCAAGACCGAGAACTGCGACGTGGTGCTTCATGAGCACCGATCCGGGTACGCCGGGACCCACATGGTTATGTGGGGTCTTGACCAGAAGGCCCGCCAATGGGGCGTCCAGCGCTGCTACGGCGTGGCCGTCACCGGCTACGAACTCGACTCCTCAGGTTCGGTCGCGGCTGTGGAGACCACCGCCGGGAGGATCCATTGCGACGAGGTGGTCGTTGGTGCCGGCGCTTGGACTCCTGGGCACTGGGAGTGGTTGGGCGGCCCGTCGACGCTTGACGTCCACTACCCGGACGGCCACCTGGAACAGGGCATGGACATGTGGACCTACTGGCGCCTTCTGGAGGGTGAGGTCTTCATGCCGCCGGGGGTCGACTATCGCACTGCCGATGGGAACGACGGCCCGGTCCTCCACGTGGAGTTGATGAATACGCCGGTGTACGGGCGTGACGGGGAGATGATCCAAGACTACGTGTACACGTACACCCGGTACGCCGCTGAACGGGTGGGGGCACCGGGCCTGCAGGGCGGGACCATCCCTGTCCGCATGGGTCCGGAGGCGGATGCCGATCCATACGGACACCTCAATGACAACTACCAGGCCGACGACTGGTTCCCCGAGTACTACTGCGTGACCCTCGGCATGCTGTTCGAACGCTTCGAGACCCTCGAGCCGTACTTCAAGCAGCGGCGAAACGGCGGTATCGGGGCGTTCACTCCAGACAATGTGCCAATTTTCGATCACGTGGTCGATAACGCCTTCGTGATCGCAGACTCGAACCATGGATTCAAGATGATCGGAGTGGGGAAGCTGACGGCGTCGATGCTCGTCCACGGGAAGAAGCCCGAGGAGTTGCGTCCCTTCACCTTCAGCCGGTATGCCGAAGGAACCACGTTCGGCGACCGCAATTCGAACTGCCCCTGGGTCTAGTCCCGCCCGACAGCCCTAGGTCGGTGGAGTTTGGTTGAGGACGGCCGCCGTACCATGCGTCAATGGTCGAAGGAAGCATCGACACCGAGCTGGCGGGGGCACTGCGAGACCTAGTCGGACCCGCCGGGTGGCTCGATCCGACTGACGCAGTCGGCATGGTGGTCGACTTCCGAGGTCTCTTCTCAGGTGAGCCGGTGGCCATCGTGCGGCCGGGCACCGTCGACGAGGTGCGAGCTGTGGTGAGGACTTGTGCGGCCGCCGGCGTCGCCATCGTTACCCAGGGTGGGAATACGTCGCTGTCCGGGGGCTCGGTGCCGACTGATGAGCGGCCCTCGGTCTTGCTGTCCACGTCACGAATGGACAGGATTCTCAGCGTGAACCCGGTCCAGTTCACTATCACCGCTGAGGCGGGGTGCACCATCGAGCAGGTCCAGCAGGCGGCCGCCGGGGTGGGTCTGCAACTGGGCATGGACTGGGGCGCTCGGGGCACAGCCACGGTGGGGGGCGCGGTCTCGACCAACGCCGGGGGCCTGAACGTGCTGCGCTACGGCCCGGCCCGGGACAGCGTGCTGGGCCTGGAGGCGGTGCTGGCCGACGGTGAGGTGTTTGACGGCCTGCGGGCCCTCCGCAAGGACAACACCGGCTACGACCTCAAGCACCTATTCATCGGGGGCGAGGGGTCGCTCGGGGTGGTCACCCGAGTGGTGCTGCGGTTGCACCCCCGCCAGGATCACCACCGCACGATGTTCGCCGCCTTGTCCGACTTGGAGGCCGTCCACGAACTGTTCGCCATGGCGTGCGCCCGGGACCACGCCGGCCTGACGGCCTTCGAGCTGGTGCCTGAGATCGGGGTGGCGGGCACCATCTCCGCGTTTGGGGTGACTCGGCCCCTGACTACCGAGGCTGAGTGGTACCTACTGGCTCGGTTCTCGGGCACCTCGCCGGTGGACGCCACGGCCGAGGGATTCTTGGCTGACGCGGTGGACGCCGGCCTGGTGGTGGACGCCACGGTGGCCGTCACGGCGGTTCAGGAGGAGAACCTTTGGCTGATGCGCGACGAGTTGCCGCCCGAGACCCTGTTCGATGCCAAGGGTGCCAAGTTCGACGCAGCGGTGCCCATTGACCGGGTGGCCGAGTTTCAGCGGGCGGCCGAGGCGCTGGCCGCTGAACTGTGCGGCAACGATGGGTTGGTCTACTCGTTCGGCCACCTGGGAGACGGGAACCTCCACCTCTACGTGGTGTCGTCTCTAGAGCGGGGGAGTCGTATGGATCCGGTCCTGGTCGATGAGGTCACGGCGGCCATCGACGGTTTGCTCTGGGACATGGGGGGCACGGTGAGCGCCGAGCATGGCGTGGGCCAGGAGTTGCTGGACCGGGTGGGCCGTCAGAAGTCGGTTGTGGAACTGGACCTGATGCGCAGGGTCAAGGCAGCGTTGGACCCCGATGACCTGTTCAACCCGGGAAGGGGGGCCCACTGTGCCCCGGTTTCGGGGGCCGAAGCCGAGGAGGCGATATGACCGTGGGACGACCGAGAGCCTCGGTGGCCGCTATGGCGTCGTATCGGCCGGGGAAGTCGGTGGCCATGGCCGCCGACGAGCACGGCTTCGACTTGGCGGTGGCCGAGCCGGTGAAGTTGTCGTCCAACGAGAACCCGTACCCGCCGGCGCCTTCGGTGGTTGCCGCGGTCGTCGCGGCGGTTGGCGATGTCAACCGCTACGGGGACCACCGTGCGGCTGATCTCCGGGAGGCACTGGGGGCCTGGCTGGGCGTGGATCCCGAGCGGGTGGCCCCTGGTTGCGGCTCGGTGGGCCTGCTCCAGCAACTCTTCCTGGCCTACGTGGACCCGGGCGACGAGGTGGTCTACCCATGGCCGTCGTTCGAGGCCTACCCGGTGGACGTGGCCATCACCGGTGGCGTGGAGGTGGCCGTGCCGCTGGTCCACCATGCCTTTGACCTAGACGCGGTGGCCGACGCGGTGACACCGCAGACCAAGCTGGTGGTGTTGGCAAACCCCAACAACCCGACGGGCACCGCGGTCCATGTGGACCGGATCCGCACCCTGGTCCAGCGGGTGCCCGACGACGTTCTGGTGGTGGTCGACGAGGCTTACCGGGAGTTCGTGACCACTGACCTGGGTGATCCGATCACCGACCTGATGCCCGACCACCCCAACGTGGTGGTGCTTCGCACGTTCTCCAAGGCCTACGGTCTGGCAGCCCTGCGGACTGGCTACGGCATCGCCGACCCGTCGGTTGTCACCCAGATCGACAAGGTACTGATCCCGTTCGCCGTGAACCATCTGGCCCAGGTG
>DPMC01000093.1:0-3311 GCA_003541675.1 Acidimicrobiaceae bacterium
GTGGTCGTGCTCGGAGCCACCGAGCGACCAGCAGTGGCTGCCGCCGCAGTGGCTGCCACGACGGTGGAGTGGTTGCTGGCGGGTCGCCACCGCGTGGCCGGAATGGCCGGTCTGGCCGAGATGGTCGAACCGGTGGCATTCCTGTCGGACCTGGTGGAGCGGGGCCTCGAGGCTTCGATCTTCGAGGGGGAGCGGGCCCTTTCCTGAGCATCGGTTCTGGTTGCCTGTTCTGAGTGCCCCACTCTGGGTACTGGTCTTCAGCGGCCGACCAGTTCGAGGATCTGGGGGGCGAGCGCCAGGTTGGTGGCCAGGGCGTCCCCACCTTCGGCAGTCACGGCACCCGACAGATCGGTGAACACGCCACCGGCCTCCGGGAGGATGGTCAGCATGGGGGCGACGTCCCACCGGCTCACGATCGGATCGACCATGGCGTGCGCTCGACCGGTGGCCACCAGCACGTAGCCGTAGGCATCACCCCAGGTCCGGATCACCGCGTTGCGCCCGACGAACTCGTCGAGTGCGGCGGCTGACGGCCAATAGTCGACGCCACTGGTAACGATGCAGGAGCCATGGAGGTCCTCGCGGTCCGACACGCTGGTCGGTTCGCCGTTCACGAAGCAACCGAGTCCCCGGCCAGCCCAGACGCATTCGTCGAGTGCGGGGATGTTGATCACCCCCACGACTGGGCCGTGCTCGTCCTCAAGGGCCACGAGGTTGGCGTAGAGGGGCACACCGTGGATGAACGACTGGGTGCCGTCGATGGGGTCGAGTACCCAGGTGCGTCCCGAGGTGCCGTCGGTGTCGGATTCCTCCTCACCGACCACGGCGTCGTCGGGGTACGTGGCGCCTATCCGTTCCCTGAGAAGACGTTCGGCTCCGCGGTCGGCTGCGGTGACCGGGGTGCCGTCTTCCTTGCCTTCCACCGCGACGTCGGGGCGACGGAAGAGTTCCAGGGTCAGAGCCCCTGCCGCACGTGCGATGGCTATGGCGAAGTCAAGGTCGGACTGTTGTGCGGCGGGAGCAGCGGGGGTTGGCGACATGGTCGGGAGCCTAGGGTCGGCACCTTCGGGGACGAGCGGACGGGAGGCCCGGTGTGACGACGGTTTCGTTTTCACGCTGCCGGACTGGTACTGGCTGCTGGCCTACGGACCGGGTGTCGGCCGACATCGGTTACCTGCCGGCACTGCGGTAGGCATCGAGTAGCAGGCCGTGGAAGTGGTGGACGCCGTGTTCGGATTTCCCCGAGCCCGCCGGGTCGTGCACGATGCGACCCTGGGTAAAAGCTGGGGTGGTCATGCCCCGCTGCACGCTCTCCACCAGCGCTATGTCCTCGGCTTGGAGGACGTCGTCGATGTACCTGATGGCCTCCAGCTCGGCCTCGGTCGCCTCGGCGGTCTCGAAGAAGAAGTCGTAGGTCTCGCGGGTGCGACCTGGGCCGTCGGGTACGACGTTCATGACGATGAAGTTGCCCCGTCCCGGGTAACGCATGAGACACGTGGTGGGCCACAGCCACCAGACGGCGTGGTCGGTAACCGTGGCATCGTCGACCGGGTAGGCGGTGTTGTCGGATCGCCCAGCCTCAGCCATGTGGCTGGACCAGATCCCGTGGGTGGACACCTCGTAGGTATCCATATTGACCAGCGTGCAGAAGTCCCGGTGGGCGACCGGACAGTGATAGCACTCGAGGAAGTTGTCGATGACGTTCTTCCAGTCCGACGCAATCTCGTAGGTCAGGCGATGAGCGTGGGTGAGATCGGCCACGTCGGGTGCCCAGTGGGCAATCTCGGCAGCCAGATCACCGGCCTGCTCGGCCAGGGCCCGGGTCTCTGAGTCGAGGTTCACGTAGACGAAGCCGCCAAACTCCTCCACGGCTAGGGCATCGAGGCAGATGGAGTCCGGGTCGAAGTCGACTAGGTGGTCGGTGTGGGGGGCGGTGAGGAGGCCGCCGTCTAGGCCGTAGGACCAGGCGTGATACGGGCAGGTGATCCGCTTTACGGTGCCGTCGCCGGTCAGGAGTTCGTGGGCCCGGTGCATGCAGACGTTGGAAAACGCCCTAAGGGTGTGATCGACGTCGCGGGCCACGACGACCGACCGATCGGCGATCGTTGTGGTCGTGTACGTGCCGGGGTCACGGACCTTTTCGACATGACACACCCACTGCCAGGTCCTGGAGAAGACGGTCTCGACCTCTACATCGAACCAACGTGGATCGGTGTAGGCATCTGCCGAGAGTGACATCGAGCGGGCGGGGTTGGGATCCCAGCCGGTGGCCAGAGCCTCTCGTTCAGCGGCGGTGGGCCCCATTGTCACAGCCAGACACTAGAAGCAGAGGGTCCGCGCGCGCGATGGTCCGCGCGCGCGAACCTCGAGGACCCACCCAGACAGCAGAGGAACCCCATGTCCCAGATCCCCAGTTCACCCGAGATGAAGTCGGACCAGACCCAGGAGGAACAGGTGGTGGCACGCGCCCGGGACTACGACGAGGCCCGTCAGCGGGCCGCCGATCTCCACCGGGACCGCATCGTGGCCGGTGAGGAAGAGCGTCTGGCGGACAGTGACTTCCACGCCGTATCAAACGACCGGTTCGCCGCAAACTTGACGGCGGATGACCGGACGATGGGGTTCACTGGAACGACCGAAGCTCCTTCATCTGATGGCGAACCGGTCGACCAGAAAACCGGATGGGCGAACCATCGATACCAGGTGCTGTTGGAGGCCCGAAAGAGGTTGGACGTTCTCTGTGATCGGGCTGACCGTGAGCTCGACGAGGCTCTCGGGGCGCTTCTGTCAGCCACCGACGGCCTCAGGCAGGTGGCCGGCGAAGACGAGGAGAGCGATGATGCCGAGGCCTTCGATCTGGTGGTCGGTGGCAGGGTCGACGCGGCGGTCAAGGAGTCCGACGAAGCCGTTGATCTCACCGGTGCAACGTCGGCGGCCTGAACGGTCTTAGCGCTACTAGTCGGTGCAGCCGAACATGATCTTCCTACCTGTCGACGGTGATCTTGTCGAGGAGTGGTATCCGTTGGGAGGTTCGGTCAGGCAGCTTCAACGATGACCGCGGTGACCATGCCAAACATCCCGTCATCGCGTTCCACGTGGTTGAGGATGTGACAGTGCCACACCCAGGCGCCGGGTTCGTCGGGACGGACTAGTACCGAGTAGCGCTCGCCAGGCGCCACATTGATGGTGTCGGCAAAGTATGGGTGATCGAGGGGGAATCCGTCCTTGGCGAATACCAACTGGGGGAACTGGTGCATGTGCATCGGATGGATCTGCAACCCCTCGTTGTAGTAGTCGACGACAATCCAGTC
>DPMC01000093.1:3695-4714 GCA_003541675.1 Acidimicrobiaceae bacterium
GAGTAGCCGATGACCCCAGCGTCGTTAAGAACCATCGGGATGATCCTCGAGATCTCGAGGTCGGCTGGAATGGATACCCCCCCGATCGTCTTCCCGCGGGGAACTGGCGGTTCGCCAATGGTGAAAACACCGAACAACCCGTTGGGAATCGCCATGTGGCCCATGTGGTGGGCGTGGTACATGCCGGTTCGGGGTTCCTCGGCAGTGAACTCATATGTAAATGAGGTACCCGGCTGGATCAGGTCTTGGGTCAGGGGAGCCACGCCGTCCATGTCGTTGGGTGTGGAGATCCCGTGCCAGTGGACGTCAGTTCCCAATGGAAGCTGGTTGTCGATCACCACCCGAACTCGGTCGCCGACGTCGACCCGGATGACCGGGCCGGGGACTTGGCCGTTGTAGGTCCAGGCATCGACGATCTTCCCGGGCTCGACTTCCCACGGTGTGATGGCAGAAGTCAGATGGAACTCCTTGGTTCCGTCGGCGGTGGTGACTGCCTCCAAGATCTGGTTGCCGATGCCGGTGGTCTCGGCCGGGAAGTTTCGGATCGACTCCAACATGATTCGGTCCATCTCGGCCCAGTCGACGTCTCCTCCGTGGGCACCATTTCCATGGGAGGAGGCCGCCGTGGTCAGCTCCGGGTCATCGGCGTCAAGCACGGTCAGGGTGGCAGTCATTCCGGCCTCCGTGTGTCCGGAGATCTCGCACGTCATGGGATACGTACCTGGACGTAGCGTCCCCAAGTCCAAAACAGCTGAACGGTTGGTGCCCAATATGGGGGTAATTGGCCCGTTGTCGAATTGGAGGTTGTGTTCGGCTGAACCGAAGTTGGTCACGGATAGGACGACCGGACCCGCCGGCACGGTCAGGGTGCCGGTAATGGCAAACTCGGTTAGAGAAATCTCAGCTACAAAGACCCCGTCGCTGGCCACCGGGGTGGGGTGGAGTTCTCCGGAGACGGCTGCCGAGGTCGAAGAAGCCGGAGAGTCGTCGTCGGTAGCGCAACTGGCCACCAAGAGGGC
>DPMC01000093.1:5043-5341 GCA_003541675.1 Acidimicrobiaceae bacterium
AAGGCCAGAGATGCGATGAGGATTCGTGTCATGAGGTGGCGGGTGTTTGATGTCGGCACCGAAGGTCCTCCATTGGTTGGTCCGCCGTGTTGACGGACGATGGGTCTGATGAATCAAGTGTCAGAGCGCTAGGGCCCGGTGGTCGTGGAGGAACGTCTTGAGTCAACGGTCCGTAGTGGAGACACCCAGGCTTTCCGCACTGCATGAGTGATGCTTCGTCGGGTTATTGGTGAATAGACGACGTGGGTACCGGCTAGAAGTTCGCTGTGGACCGCGACCTGCGGTTTGGGGACCTCGA
>DPMC01000190.1:0-2689 GCA_003541675.1 Acidimicrobiaceae bacterium
ACGTCACGACCAGCCAGGTCCAGGTCGAGGTCCTTGACGATGCGAACCACGCCCGACGAACGGGTGGAGTGGCCATAGGACGAGACGGCCATGAAGTCGAACTCGACCGGTAGGTCAATTGAGCGGGCCAGGTCGCTCATAAACATGAAGGCGCCCTTAAGGACGCCAACCAGAAGGGGTTCGCGGCCGGCGTAGTCAGCGGTGATTTCCTCGCCGAGAGCCTGCACCCGTGCCTTTAGGTCGGCGGCCGAGACCATCACCGAGGACGCGGTATAGCGGCCCACGGTCAGCGGATCCGGCACGGCGGAAGAGTCGCTGGCCATGGCGGCGACCCTAGCGGGGCTCAAAGACCAAGAACCCCGCCGAACGACGGACCCGGTGTCCACCGGCCACCTCGGTGGCTACCACACGACCTCGTACCACGTCGAGCACCCGGTCGACCGATGCCTGATCAGGTGGCGGGCCCGTGGGGTGACCGGCAATCGGGCCGGTGAGCTGGACAGTGAGCCAGCGGCGCACGGCCAGGCGGACCAGGTCGTCAGGCAGGTCGGCCACGGACCGCACGTCGGCCGGGTCCACGTCGACCACCAGCCCAGCGAGCAAACCAGTGGCCTCGCCGGCCAGCGTGGCGTGACGAGCCAACAAGGGCACGGGATCTCGCCCGGCCACATCGGCCAGCAGGGGGAGCACCTCGTGGCGGACCCGGTTACGGGTGAAGCGGGGGTCGTCGTTACTCGGATCGTCGACCACCTTCAGGCCGAGCGCCGTACACAGTCCTCGGGTCTCGGTCCGACGCAGGGCCAGCAACGGGCGGCGATCCGGCTCACCAATACCCGCCGTTCCGGGCACGCCGGCACCCCGGAGAAGGTTCAGTAGCACGGTCTCGGCCTGGTCGTCCGCGGTGTGGCCGGTCAGCACCCCGACAGGCAGGGCGGCCCGCCGGATGTCACGGGCCCGCTGTTCGAGGTCGGGGCCATCGACCACCAGCCCGTCAACCGTGATGGTCGAAACCCCGAGGCTCAGAGCGTTGTGGGCCACCAGACGAACCTCGTCCGCCGAGGTGGAACGCAGCCCGTGGTCCACGGTCCAGCAGGTGACCTCCAGGCCGGCGGCGACGGCCAGCACCAGTAGCGCCGTCGAGTCCGGCCCACCGGATACCGCACAATCCACGGCGGTTCCGGCGGGCGGGAAGGCACACCGATCCAGCAACGGCGCCGTCGGATCGGCACCGTTGGCCACCGGTTCCCCGGGCGGGTCAACCGACTGGGGCCCGGTCAGGCCTTCAGTCGCTCGATCCACCGGTCCGGCTCACGGATCTCTCCCAGATCGGGCAGGTGGGACGGGTCCTCCCAGACCCGGTCCAGTAGCGCCGTACCCCCGTGGGCCTCCACTGCTCCGATGAACGCCTCACCCTGCGCGTACTGCGCCAACTTGGCCTCAAGGCCCACAAGCTTCTGGAACAGCCGGGTCACCCCCGAAGCGTTGCGGCGGCGATCAGCCATGACGCCGGCCATGCGGTCGGCGCCGTGCACGATGCCCTCACCGGCCCGGCCCATGGTCACGTCGCCATGTCCCTCCAGGAGGCTCATGAGTCCGGCGATACGGTCCAGTGCCACCTGCTGTTCGGGCGATGAGATGGCACCCAGCACCCCCGAACCAGCTGCACCGGACTCCCCGCCGCCCCCGGCCGACCGCTTCGCTGCCCGGTTGTCAACCAGACCCTTCAGCGAGGCCACCAGGTCGAACGACTCGGGTTGGGCGCCGTCCAACAGGGACTGCACGAGTCCCAGGTAGTGCGACCGCATCCACGGCACGCCGGTGAACTGTGCCCGGTGGGTGACCTCGTGGAGGGCCAGCCAGAGCCGGAAGTCGTGGCGGGGGAAGGCGTAGCGCCGCTCGAGGGCCACCAGATTGGGACCCACGTAGTACACGATGTCCTGGTCCTCGGCCGCCTCGTCCTCCACCACCAGCAGGTCGTACTGACCGAGCACCCGGGTGGACATCCAGCCCAGGACCACCCCGAGTTCCATGCCGCCCATCCGGACGGTCAACGCCGAGGGGGCATCCGACTCGTCGCTATCGGTCCCGTCTTCAGCAGCGTCGCCGAGGCGCTCGAAGAGGGGTCGTAGCAGGCGCTGCATGGAGGCCACGTTGGCCCGGATCCAGTCGTCCCGACCGACCACCCGGGCCCGGGCGCTGCCCGACAGCGAGCGTAGGCCGGTGGTAGCCGCCACAAGGTCTTCGGCACGCGAGGTGTGGACGTGGAACTCTTCGGTCAACCCGTCGAGGTGGTGGGCGCCGCTGAACGGCGCCCGATCAGCAATGCGGATCGCCACCCGCTCGGCCAGGTCCCAGTCCACGAACGACGATGCGCCCGAGGACGGGTCATCGGACATCGAACGGACCGTCGCCGGAACCGCCTGGGCGGACGACGTGCTCAGCGCTTCGGGAAGCGGGTCGAGGAGACCTTCTGGAAGTAGCCGACCAGGGTGGCCACGGTCAGAGCCAACCCGCCGATAGCCAGCGGCACGGCCAACCAGTAGTGCCAGATCACGCCTGCGAACAAGTTCATGGGTTAGATCCTAGGGGTTTGGCCCCCGCCGGCATGAAGCCGATCGGCGGGAGGCGGTGGATGCTCGGCGAGCCCGCGCGGGGAATCGAACCCCGGACCTATTCATTACGAGTGAAT
>DPMC01000190.1:2958-5237 GCA_003541675.1 Acidimicrobiaceae bacterium
CTCGGCGAGCCCGCGCGGGGAATCGAACCCCGGACCTATTCATTACGAGTGAATCGCTCTTCCGACTGAGCTACACGGGCCTGTACCGGCCCCGAGGGGTCGGCTACCCGGGCAGCGTAACGGCCTGCCTACTCCTCGGGTCGCCCCTCGAACGTCTCCCCGGAGCTACCCGGACCCCTCTTCGGGGACGTCACCGGGTCGGACCAACGGCGCCCAGGCCAGCAGCAGGCGCTTCTCGCCCTTGGAGGCGAAACGCACCACCGCCTCGGCCCGATCACCGTCTCCGTGGACGGCCAGGACCACTCCATCGCCCCATGCCCGGTGGACCACATCGTCGCCGACCCGGAGGCCCAACTCATGTGCCCCCGATGAGGACTCCCCGGGGCTACGGGTAGATCCCCCATTGCTCGAACCCCCGCCGAACACCCGGCCGGATGGTTCGGCGTCACGATTGGAAGATCGTCGGGGGGCGCCCAACCAGTCGGTGTCAGCGGACCGCGACCTCGATGCACCGGCACCAGAACCCGGCCAGCTGTCATCCTTTCGCCGGTTGGCCTTTCGGGTTCCCTCGGCGTCGACCAGCAGCTCTGAGGGGATCTCGTCGAGGAACCGGCTGGGCGGGTTGTACTGGGTCTGCCCGTGAAGCATCCGGCTCCAGGTGTGAGTCAGCATGAGGCGCTCGCGGGCCCTGGTGATGCCGACGTAGGCCAGGCGCCGCTCCTCCTCGAGTTCTTCGGGGTCGCCGAGGGCCCGCACGTGGGGGAAGACGCCGTCCTCCATTCCCACGATGCACACCACCGGGTACTCGAGGCCCTTGGCGGCGTGCATGGTCATGAGTACGACCTGCCCGGGATCAGTATCACTGGCAGCTAGATCGCCACCTTCCGGGTCGCCGCCTTCAGTGTTCTGGGCAGGAAGGTCATCGGTGTCGGCCACGAGTCCCACCCGCTCGAGAAACTCGTCCACGTCGTCGAACTCGCTGGCCACCCCGACCAGTTCGGAGAGGTTCTCCAGACGACCCTCAGCCTCGATCGACCGATCAGCCCGGAGCTCTTCGAGGTAACCCGACCGCTCGAGGGCCACCTCGAGGATGGTGGCCGGACCGTCGTCGACCGCTTGGGCGAGGGCATCAACCAGTTCGAGGAACGAGCGAATACCGGTGGCGGCCCGTCCCAACACCCCGGCAGCCTCAGAATCACGCAGGGCGTCGATAAACCGGGTGCCGTTGGACGCCGCGTGGGCGTCTAACCGGGCCACTGACGTGTTGCCTACCCCCCGCTTGGGCACGTTCAGCACTCGCTTGGCTGCCACCTCGTCGGCCGGGTTGGTAGCCAACTTGAGGTAGGCCATGGCGTCCCGAACCTCGCGGCGGTCATAGAAGCGAAGCCCGCCTACCACCTTGTAGGGCACCCCCAACATGACCAGCTGCTCCTCGACGGCCCTGCTCTGGGCGTTGGTCCGGTAGAAGACGGCCATGTCGGTCCACGGCCGACCTCCGTCGTGCAGGCGCCGGAGCTGGCTGACCACCCAACGGGCTTCGTCGTTTTCGTCGTCGGCTCGGAAGCGGGTGATCGGTTCACCCGAACCTGCATCGGTCCACAGTTCCTTGGGCTTGCGGCCCCCATTCCTGGTGATGACGGCGTTGGCGGCATCGAGGATCGTCTGGGTGGACCGGTAGTTCTGGTCGAGCACGACCACCGTGGCATCGGGGAACGAACGCTCAAACTCCAGGATGTTGCGGATATCGGCGCCCCGAAACCGGTAGATCGACTGGTCGCTGTCTCCCACCACGCAGACGTTGCGGTGACCCGATGCCAGCAGCATCACTAGGTCGTTCTGGACCACGTTGGTGTCCTGGTACTCGTCGACCAGGACGTGCTCGAAGCGCTGTCGGTAGTGGTCCAGAACATCGGGGTGCTCCCGGAGGAGGCGGACCGCGTTGCCGAGGAGATCGTCGAAGTCCATGGCCCCGGCCGCCAGCAGGCGAGCCTGGTAGTTGACGAAGACCTCGCCGATCCGCTTCTCGTACGGGCCCGTGGCGTGCTCCACGTACTGCCCTGCGGTGCGTCCCTCGTTCTTGGCCGCCGAGATCGCCGAGTGCACGGTTCGGGCCGGGAACCGCTTGATGTCGAGCCCCTGGTCGCGCACCACGTAGCCGGTGAGGCGCACCGCGTCTCCCTGGTCGTAGATGCTGAAACTGGATGGAAAGCCAAGGCGATCGCCGTCGCGCCGCAGGATCCGGACACACGCCGAATGGAAGGTCGACACCCACATGCGGT
>DPMC01000155.1 GCA_003541675.1 Acidimicrobiaceae bacterium
GAGAACACCTCGCCGGACAGGAATCGTGCCAGCGCTGGTGCGACGATGTTGACGGCCACCCCTGAGACAATGTGGTCAACGCCGAATCCCACAGTGGCTACAGCATGGAGTAGGCCGCCGGCAGCACCACCAGCAACACCGATCGCTATTCCCCACCAAGGGCCGAACTCGAGTGCGCCCCAGGCACCGAACCATGTGCCGAGAACCATCATTCCCTCGAGTCCGATGTTGACGACGCCGGCTCTCTCAGCCCAAATGCCACCAAGCCCGGCCAACAAGATTGGTACGGCCCGACGGAGAGTTGACTCGGCGGTGCCAACAGAGACGAGGTCGATTGTCGCTGGTCGGGCCAGTTCCTGCAAGACGGATAGGACGACTACCACCCCGAGCGCGGCAAGCATCCAACGAAGCACCGTCGAGGACCGTAGGAGTTCCATTACGCGGTATCCCCGTTGGAGGTTTTGACCGGCAGTCGGACGGCTACTGCAGCATCTCGGGCTTCAGATACACGGCGAATCCGGTTCACTACCTCGTAGGCCACTACGGCCGACAACACCACAACCCCCTGGAGGATCGAAACAATCTCGCGGGGAGCGTCCCCAACAACATCCAGGATCGGGGCTGAACTATCGAGCCAGCCGAACAACAGGGCTGCAATCGCGATCCCTCCGGGATGGTTCCGTCCGACAAGGGCCACGGCGATTCCTGTGAATCCAAGACCGCGGGCGAATCCAAGGTCATATTTGTGGGCGTCGCCCAACACTTCGGGAAGGCCGATCAGGCCAGCGACGGCCCCCGACAGCAACATGGCTCGGACGATGTTGGTTGACGGATCTGCCCCCGACGCTTCAGCAGCGAACGGGTTGAGGCCAGTGGCTCGAAGGTCGAAACCGGCTCGCGTGCGGTTGAGGAAGACGTGAAAGAGCACACCCACGAATACCGCTACCAGTAGGAAGCCCCAGAGTTCGCGACCTCGACTAATTTCTCGTGTGAACGTCTCGACAAAAGAGTTGAGGTGAGGGAACTGGCCTGATGCCGGTATTTCCGGCGTCATCATGTTGAGAGTGGTGTCACTCTCGTCAAGGAGCCAGTTGCGCAGAAGGAAACCCACGGCGGCTAGTGCCACGGCGTTCAGCATGATCGTGGAGATCACCTCATGGACGCCTCTGCTGACCTTCAGGTAGCCCGCGACCCCAGCGAACGCTGAGCCGACCGTCATGGCGACAGCCATGATGAGGGCAACATGTAGGACCGGGGGCAGATCGACCGCGGCACCCGCTGATGCGGCTAGCAGCGCGGCGAGTACGTACTGGCCTTCTACCCCGATATTGAAGAGGTTCATGCGAAAGCCGATTGCCACCGCAATGCCAGCCAGATACAGGGGAGTCGCGCGGTTGCCCGTCTCAACGAAGGTCTCTAGGCGGGTGCCGTACGACAGCATCTCGGACCATGCGTCAATTGGATTGGTTCCAAAGGCCATCAGGACCAGTGAAGACACCCCTATAGAGAAGGTGAATGCGCATGCGGGCGCGGCCAAGGCGAGTACGAAGCGCCGAACGCTCATTGGACACCACCTTGGTCATCCACTGCCGCCCCAGTCATGTGGCTTCCCAACAGGCGTGGCGAAGTATTGGTCGGGTCCAATTCGGCAGCAATCCGCCCGCGGAGCATGACCACTAGGCGATCGGCTAGTCCGATCAGTTCCTCCAGGTCGGCTGACACCAGTAGGACGGCCATTCCTTCGCGACGCGCTTCTCGCAACTCATCCCATACCGCAGCTTGAGCGCCCACATCAATACCGCGTGTGGGGTGGGCGGCAATAAGCATTCGTGGTCGAGAAGCCATTTCCCGCCCGATGATCAACTTCTGCTGGTTTCCACCCGATAACGCACGGGCCGTGGTGTCCACGCCCGGCGCCCTGACGTCAAAATCCGAGAGGATCGTTCCCGCAGCAGCCCGAGCGCTGGAACGATCCAGCCATGGGCCCCGCGCATAGGGCCGCTGGGTTTGGTGGCCGAGCACGACGTTTTCCCATAAGGGAGCGTCGAGCAGCAGTCCGCGCCGTTGCCGGTCCTCTGGCACGTAACCGAGACCGGCGTCGCGTCGATGACGGACCGGCCAGTTGGTGATGGGTTCCCCATCTAGGAGCAGTTCGCCACCAGCGAAGGGGCGGAGTCCAAGAATCGCCTCGATGAGCTCCCCTTGACCATTGCCTTCCACGCCGGCCACTCCCAGGACCTCACCGCGGTGTATTTCGAGATTGACGGCTTCTAGGGCGGGTCGGCCGTCATCTCCCGGAACAGTTGCCGAACGAAGTGACAGCGTCACGTGTTGATCGGCTACCCGCGGTTCAGTGGACGGCTTCGGTAGTTCGGAACCAACCATCAGTTCCGCCAACTCGGCAGCCGTGACCTGGTCAGGTGTCGTAGTGGCGACGGTGCGACCCCGGCGAAGGACGGTGATGGTGTCAGCGATGGCCAAGACCTCCTCGAGCTTGTGGTCGATGAAGATGATGGTGTGGCCCCGAGCCTTGAGCTCTCGTAGGTTGTCGAACAGT
>DPMC01000040.1 GCA_003541675.1 Acidimicrobiaceae bacterium
TCGTGGGCATCTGGGGCACCGAAAGGGACTGATTCCCCGGAGTCAGGGAGCGAGGGCCAGCCAGGCGTCGAGGACGGTCTCGTCGCCGAAGACCTCCAGCGTCGGCTGACGACGACCCCATACCAGCAGGTTCAGGTCCGAAGCTGTGCCACGTGCCGCAGCATCGCCCTTGGCGTGCTGGTGTTCCACCACCAGTTGCTCACTGGTCGACGACAGCAGCCATTCGCCGTCGCCATCGGTGCGGTGCAGGTGCAGGGTCGAGGAGGGATAGCCGCCCACCGGGCCGCCACCTAGTTGGTGTCGCCACGCCACGTCGAGGATCTCGTCCACGCCGTCGTGGGCCAGCTTGGCATC
The DNA here is from genome assembly GCA_003541675.1 of Acidimicrobiaceae bacterium. GTDB lineage: Bacteria > Actinomycetota > Acidimicrobiia > Acidimicrobiales > MedAcidi-G1 > UBA9410. Next base: position 355 of record DPMC01000040.1, read on the forward strand.
AAGCGGATCGGCGTCACCCACGGCGTTTTCGGCGTCCCAGCGGTGGATGTTGTTCTCGTGGGCCATACGTCGGACCACCCAGCTTGCGGTCCGGTCCTCCTCGGGACACCAGTTCCAGCATGGCGCCGTCGGCTCCACCGAGGCCAGCAGGGCCACCAGGCGGCTCAGCCGGTCGCTGGCTGTCGAGGGGTCGTCGGGGTCGGGCCGGGCCGGCTTGTCCGACGAGGCGGCCTCTATCTGGGCGGCCATGAAGCTCCACACCCCGGCCATGTGGTCGACCAGGCCAGCGGCGTCCCAGTCCGGACAGTGTTCGATCCGGGCGGAAGGATCCAGTTCGGCGGCGGCCAGCAGGGCCCGCCCTTCGCGTTCGACGGCGGTCAGGAGAGTGTTGCGGTCCATGGGCTGAGTCTCGCCCACCAGACCGGTTCAGTCCTCGTCGGGGTCTGTGGCCCCGTCGGCCAGCCCGTCCTTCCGGTCGACGCGTTGATCCTGGTCGCGCAGGAAGGCCTCCAACTCAGCGGCCAGGTCGTCGCCCCGGGGCATCAGGTCCTCGCTCTGGTCGACCTGGGCCTCAAGACGTCGTACGTGGGCCGTGACCTCTCCGTCGCCGGCCACCGCCTGATCGACTCGGACCTGCCATTCCGATGCTGGACCGTCCAGGTCGGCGAACGCGGTGTCCACCCCGCTGACCTGCTCGAAGCGTCGGAGCAGGGCGCGGGTTGCCTTGGGGTTGGGAGAGTCCGGGAGGTAGTAGGGCACCGACACACGCAGCGAGATGACCGGAACACCGGCCCGGTCCAGGGTGTCGTGTAGGACGCCGACCACGCCGGTCGGTCCCTGGTAGGAGGGTCGGTCGAGGCCCAGGCGTTCGGCCAGTTCCTGGTTGGTGCTGCTCCCGGTGACCGCTGGGGGACGGGTGTGGGGCGACATGCCGCTCATTGATCCAAGCGTGACCACCAGCTGGGATCCCGTGCGGGTCGCCGCGGCCCGGAGCGCGCCGGTGAACGTCCGCCACCGCAGGTGAGGTTCGACGCCGGCCACTAGCACCAGGTCTCGTTGGCCCTCCGGGGTACGGGCGGCCAGTACTCGGTTGGATGGCCATCGGACCCGTCGGGCGCCACCATCGTCGAACTCGACGATCGGCCGCTCCTGGGTGAAGTCGAAGAAGGTCTCGGGATCGACGTCGCCCACCTCGGCGCTGTCCAGGCGTTCGATCAGCCATTGGATGGCTGAGGTGGCCGATCCGGCGGCGTTGAACAGCCCGCGAAATGCCACCACGAGGATTGGTCGGTCCAACTGGTCAAGCAACTGGTCGTCAGCCGTCCAACGCAGTTCGATCGGGTCGGTCGTCACCGGGACAGGTTCGCAGATGACGGCCTCTGATCGGTGACCGGGTGTCCGCGCTGGGGTCGGAGCCCGGTCGGAGCCCGGGAGGTACCACATGGGACCATCAGCCGGTGCACGATGTCTCCGATCCTTCCCGGCGTCGACATCCCTACCGGTGGGTGCTGTTCAGCGGAGTGTGCGGCGTCTACTTCGCCTTCGGGGTGGTGGCCATGTCGATTCCGCCGTTGGTCGGCGAGGTGCGAGAAGATCTCGACCTGAGCCGTGGCGCCATGGGTCTGGCCCTGGGCGCCTGGCAGCTCGTCTACATAGTGAGTGCGCCAGTCGGCGGGCGTCTTCTGGATCGACTGGGCGTCCATCGGGGGGTACTGCTGGGGGCCTTGGTGGTGGCGATCAGCGGTGTGGCCCGGGCGGCGGCTGGCGGCCTGAGCACGTTCCTACTGGCCATTGCCCTATTCGGCATTGGTGGCCCACTCATTTCAGCCGGTGCACCCAAGGCGGTCGGTTTGTGGTTCGGAGAGGAGCGAGAACGCCGGTTGGCCATCGGCACCTATAGCACGATGCCGGCCATTGGTGGCATGGCCACGCTGGTACTTTCCAACTCGGTGTTCATGCCGCTCACTGGGTCGTGGCGCACCACGGTGCTGATCGAGACGGGTGTCGTCGTGGTGGCCGCCGCAGCGTGGTTGGTCGTGTCCAGTCGGGCGCCCGAGGCGCCGATCCGGGTGGCCCCGGCCGATATGGCCAATGCGGCGGGTCGACGGATCTTGCTGGCCGATCCCGAAGTCCGTACTGTGCTGGTTCTCGGCCTCGGTGTGTTCTTCGTGGGCCACAGCCTCGGTGGGTGGATGCCCGAGGCGCTCCGGGAGCACAGCGGGTTCTCGGCCATGGCGGCCGCCAACTGGGCGGCCCTCGGCGGTCTGGTAGGCGTGCTGGCCTCGATCCTCGTGCCGAGGCGCACCGAGCGGGGCCGGATGCCGAACACCATGGCGGCCATGTTCCTCCTGATCGCCGTCGCCCTCGTCGCCCTGCTGCTCCTACCCACGTCTCTGGATCCGCTGCCGGTAGCCGTCGCGGGGCTTCGGGCGGCGCTGGTTCCGCTCATTCTGATCGGACTCATGGAGTCGGAGTCGGTAACTCCGGCCAACACCGGGGTGGCCTACGGGCTGTGGTTCGCGGTGGCTGAGATCGGTGGGTTCGCCGGACCGTTCGTGCTGGGTGCGGTGGCCGACTCGTCAGCCGGGTTCGCCGGGGCGTTCGGACTGGTGGCCGTGGTCTGTGTGGCCCTGCTGGTCCCGACCGCCCGGCTCCGACGGTTCAGCGGTCGGCCGGTAGGTTCGGACCTGACCTGATGCCCCGTCAGGACGATTCCGGGAGGGACATGACTAGCGACCATCCGGTGGGTCCGAGGGCCTACGAGAAGTTTTCCTACGACGGATTCGATGGAGAGGTGGGCCGCATCATGTCCACATCGACCCCGGCGTGGACCCGACCGCCCACCGCCCCTGACGGTGCCCCCAACGTGCTCGTCGTCCTGGTCGACGACCTGGGTTTCAGCGACGTCGGCTGCTTCGGTTCGGAAATCGACACGCCACACGTCGACCGTCTGGCCGCCGAGGGCCTTCGGTACGTGAACTTCCACGTCAACCCGATGTGCTCGCCGACCCGGGCTTCGTTGCTGACCGGATTGAACCATCATCTGGCCGGGGTAGGCACGGTCTGCCACATGGAGCCCGGCTTCCCGGGTTACGCGGCTTCCATCCGCAGCGACGCGGTGACCATGGGAGAGGTGCTGCGCGACGCAGGTTGGTCCAGCCTCATGGTCGGCAAGTGGCACCTCTGCCCAGATAGCCAACTCACCGAGGCTGGCCCGAAGGACGGGTGGCCGCTCCAGACCGGGTTCGACCGCTTCTACGGAATCCTTGACGGGTTCACGAACTTCCATCAGCCGCATCGCCTCTACGAAGACAACCACGCGCTGGACGTCGACGACTTCCCCGACGACTACTACTTCACCGACGACCTCACCGACCGGGCGCTGAGCATGGTCGGCGAGATCCGCGACGGGCACCCCACGAAGCCGTGGTTCCTCTACTTCTCCCACGGCGCCGTTCACGCCCCACTGCAGGCCCGACCCGGTGACCTAGAGAAGTACCGGGGTAGGTACGAGGCCGGCTGGGACGAGGTGCGACGACTCCGCTTCGACCGGCAAAAAGCCATGGGCATCTTCGATGACGACGTCGTGCTGCCTCCCCGAAACACCGAGGAGAACTACGCGGTCCGGGCGTGGGACGACCTAACGGTCGCCGAAAAGGAGGTCTTCGCCCGGTACCAGGAGGTGTTCGCCGCCATGGTCAACAACGTCGATCAGAACCTCGGGCGCCTCCG
>DPMC01000230.1 GCA_003541675.1 Acidimicrobiaceae bacterium
ACCGCCATCGACTGGTCGCCGTGGCTGCCCAGCGATGCCGTTCCCCGCTTTCGGGTGACGACCCGGCACTCGAGGCTCTGGCACGACGGGGCGGTGGGCGAACGCTTCGCTGCCGCCTTCCCGGCTAGGGGCGATCGCGATGAGCATCGGGTCGACCCTGACCCCGGGGTCGAAGTGGCGGGTGACGATGGTGGAACCGGTCCGCTGGTCGTGGTGCGGGGCCTAGATGACCGATTCACCGTCAGTGTCGATGCCTCGGGCGCGCCACTCCACGAACGCGGTTGGCGACAGGCCACGGCGAAGGCGCCGCTCCGAGAATCGGTGGCCGCCGGCCTACTCGCCTCGGCAGGCTGGGACCCGTCATCGGCCCTGGTCGATCCCATGTGTGGATCAGGCACCATTGCCATCGAAGCGGCTCTGCTCGCCGCCGGGACACCAGCCGCAGCGGGCCGCGACCTGGCTCTCCGGGCATGGCCCTCGTTCGAACCGGGCACCTGGGCCAGTGTGGGCGCCGACGCCGAACGACTCCGGGTCGAGGCGTCGGTGCCTGACGGTACCGACTTGCCGCGCATCGTGGCTGCCGACCGGGATGCCGGAGCGGTCGAGGCTGCCCGAGCCAACGCCGAACGGGCCGGCGTAGCCGACCGCATCGAGTTTCGGGTGGCTCCAGTGGCGGCCCTCGAACCACCCACCGGCACGCTTCCATCCGGGCCGCCGGGCCTAGTGGCTACCAACCCGCCGTGGGGTGGCCGGGTCGGTGGAGGTGATCTCCGGAACCTCTACGCCACGCTTGGCAACGTCGCCGCCGAACGCCATCCAGGCTGGCAGATCGGGGTGCTGGTCGCCGACCGTTCCCTGGCCCGGCAGGTCAGGCCTGGGCTCGGCGAACTTCTACACCTGGAACTCGGCGGCCGATCGGCTCACTGGTTGGTCGGCCGCCTGCCCTCCTGACGGAGCCCCAGGCTTTAAGGGGTGCCGCCTAGTCGAGGGCGTCCTTGAACAGGCGGTGTTCGTCTCCCTCTCCCCACGGGCGGGTGATCTGGTGTTCGTAGAACAGGCCGAACTTCATGATGTGGAGCCTATGGACGCTTGCCCGACCGGGCCCGGTCGGGAGGGGGAGCCCTAGGGTCGCCTCATGGTGGTTCGACCGTGGTGACCGTGGCGGGGAGACGGAAGGTGCCCACGCCGGTTCTGATATTGGTGGGGGTCCTCGCGCTAGCCCTAGTCGCTTGGTGGTTCCTCGTGCGGTCCGATACGCCACCCGCTCCGGATTTGGCCAAGGCGGCCGAGACAGCGGCGGCCGCTCAGGTGTCGGACACCACGATGCAGGCCACGACCACCGCTGTTCCGGCGACGACTGGCGTGCCGGTCGTTGACCCGTCGGGAAGGTGGGCCGTGGACCCCGCTATCGGATCGTTCCGGGACTTCACGTCGACTTGGGTGGGTTACCGGATTGACGAGGAACTGGGGAAGGGGATCGGAGCCACGACAGCTGTGGGCCGTACACCGCTGGTCACTGGGACCGTGGAGGTCAGCGACGGGGTCGTAGCGTCCGCTGAGGTCGCAGCCGATCTCCGTGGCTTGCAGTCCGACCGGGCCTACCGGGACGGGAAGGTCTTTGAGGTTCTCCATGTCGACCGGCATCCCGAGGCCGTCTTCGTACTGGCCGCCCCAGTTCCCCTGACCGCTGGCGCCACCGAGATGTCCATCGCGGTGCCCGGCGTCCTGACCGTCAACGGGGTGTCAGTGGTCGTCGAGGCGGCCCTCGAGGTCACCTTGGTAGGTGACATCCTGACCGTGGTGGGAACTCTGCCGGTGGTGCTGGCCGACCACGACGTCGTGGCGCCCAGTGCATCCATCGTGGTTTCGGTGGCCGATCGCGGCGTGGTGGAATTTCAACTGTTTCTCACCCGTGCCGTGGGGGGCACCGGGTGACTGGAGAGTCCCTACACGTCACCAACCCGTTCTCGGCGCTCCGCCACCCGGCCTTCGCTCGTTTCGCCCTGGGTTCGACCCTCTGCGGTGTCGCCCAGTTCCTGGCTGGTCTTGCTACCCCGTTTCTCATCAACCAACTCACCGACTCCAACTCGTGGGTTGGAGCGGCCTCGTTCGCCGCCCTTCTCCCAGCGGTCATCGGTACACCGTTCGCCGGTGCCTTGGCCGACCAGATGGACCGTCGCCTGCTTCTGCTCGCCGGGATCGGCTTGCAGATTCTGGTCATGGTGACCATCGTGGTGTTGTACACGTCTGACCGCCTCACTCCATGGCTGATCTTGGGCCTGAACTTCCTCGGGGGGTCGGCGTCGTCGTTCCTTTGGGCACCGACCCAGTCGTTGGCCGCCGTCCTAGTGCCCAGGGAGTCGCTGGCCGCAGCGGTACGCATGGTGTCCATCACGTTTACCGTGGCTCGGTCCGTAGGCCCGGTCTTGGCCGCTCTTACGTTGGCCTTCGGGGGTCCTGGCCTGGCATTCTCCGCGGCTCTGGGTATCTATCTGGTTGGTTTCAGCGTGCTGACCACCGTGAAGACGGGGTGGTCGCCAACCGGGGGCGGTGGCTCGCTCCGATCGCAACTGGGCGACGGGATTTCCTATGTTCGGGCCCGACCTGAGATGCGGTTGGCCTTTCGGCTGGCCTTTACCGTGGCTTCGCT
>DPMC01000279.1 GCA_003541675.1 Acidimicrobiaceae bacterium
CATGTGCGTGGGCGGCGGCCAGGGCATGGCCATGGTCGTGCAGCGCCTGAGCTGAGCCACGGCTGGGCCGGACCGGAAGCGGGCGGCCCGCTGTCAGATCACGAAGGGCTCGACCCGGTTGCGGATGCAACGAGCCAGATTCAAAGCCGCCATGGCGGACGTCTTCGGGTTGTCCGGGAGCGGCCGGTTGTCAATCATGACGGTGAGCTGACCAAAGGCACCGCTGACCGAGATCTCGTGTCGATTCGTGGTCGCTGCGGGATCCGCGACAAGCATGACCTTTGTCTGATCAGGGCCGATCCCGGCCAGAGCGGTGGTCATCGCCACGTTGGCGTTTCGTGGATACCGGGACGCCGCCCCGGCAGCCGTGCCACGAAAGATGGTCACTGGCTCGTCAAGGGCCCCGAGATCGAACTCTTCCTCGGCAGGAGTCCCGAGCCACGCCCCCGGCGGCTTCACGATCCGATGCTCGACGTCTCCGATGCCCATCGCCGCCGCCGCAGCCAGGGCATCGACCCCACCCAACGCTCCCGGGTGGACTACGACCCGGGCTCCGTGCCCGATAGCGAGCTCCTCAAGTTCGACCCGCAAGACCTCGTCCGCGAGAGCAGAGGTGGACGACACGATCAGATCGGCGCCCAACTCCAACGCGGCCCTCCCCCACAGCCCTACGGCGTCTCGTCCAGCAGTCTCGACCACGACGTCCGGCCGGAATCCGATCAACTCATCGGGGTCGGTGATCAACTGGGCGCTGGCGGGCAGGTCGGGAGGGACCGGCGTCCCGGACCTCCCGGCGACCGCCACCACCTCGATCGGGTCCTCACCTAGGAACTGGACGGTGGCCCGGGCGATCGACCCCCATCCCACGAAGACGACCCGATGGGATTCCGCGACAGCCATCGTCGACCCGGTTAGGACCCCAGGCCGCACTGCTCGAACGCCTCGCGGGTGATCCGCTTCTCGTCCTCGGTCAGCTCTAGCAGCGGCCCCCGGACCCGGCCGCCGACCTGACCGAGCAACTCCTGCCAGTATTTCTGGTGGGCATGGGGCTTCTCTGCCGGCCGGGTGCCCTTAAGGGCGGCCCGCACCGGATCGAGGCTGGCGCTGATCGATCGTGCGTCGTCGGCTCGCCCCTCGAAGGCCGCCCGGGTGTAGTCGTGCATCCGTCGGTCCGTCGCCGTCTGGAGCAAGAAGGGGGGCGACGAGCACAGGTAGAGCCGCCAGTCCAGTTCCAGGATGTTGTCGAGCCATTCGTCTTCCGACGCAGTGCTTACCTGGATGCGGTCCGAAGCTAGGGCCGTGAGCTCCGAGTACAGCGGCCGGGGCACGCTGTACTTGATGGCCACCACGGTCTCGATGTCGGCCAGACGGTTGCACAGTTCCGGCGACATCAGGTAGCCGCTATCGGGGTGGCTCCACAGGGCGATGCCGATGTCAACCTGTTCGGCGATTGCCCGGTAGTAGCCCAGCAGCGTCTCGTCACGGGCCGAGTGGAAGTGCAGCGCCGGCGCATGTACGACGATGTAGTCGGCCCCCACGTCGGCTGCGTGGCGGGCTAGGTCGATGACCACGTCCATGTTCTGGTCCGAGCACGACATGATCGTGTGGCCCCGTCCCCGGGTCGCTTCGACGGCCAGTTCGAATGACCGCTTGCGTTCATCGACCGACATCGAGAAGAACTCGCCCTGCTTGCCGGCCACGAAGAGGCCTTCGATGCCGAGGTCTTCGGTCCAGTGCCGGACGTTTTCGCGGAAGCCGTCCTCGTCGATGCGGAGGTCCCCGGTAAACGGCATGAGGGCCGCAGCCCAGATGCCCTTCATGTGCTCACGGGCGTACGCCTTAGCGTCGCTTCTGCCGTAGTCCATGTCGTGTGCTCCAGTCCGCCTCAGATGATGGGGATGCTGTGAGAGACGTTCTTGACCACCATGTAGTGGTGGAGGCCCTCGGTGCCGCCTTCACGGCCGTACCCACTTGACTTCACGCCGCCGAACGGTGTCTCGGGAAGCGACGCCTCGAGCATGTTGATCGAGAGGTTGCCGGCCTCCACACGGTCGACCATGCGGTCCACATGGTCTGCCCGGTTGGTGAAGCCGTAGGCAGCCAGTCCGAAGGGCACCGAGTTGGCCCGCTCGATGGCCGTGTCCAGCGAGTCGACCGGATTCACGATGGCCACCGGTCCGAAGGGTTCCTCCTGCATGATCCGGGCATGGTCGGGCACGTCGGCCAGCACCGTCGGCTCGTAGAAGTAGCCGGTGTCGCCGATCCGGTGGCCGCCGGTGGTCAAGGTGCCTCCGGCGGCACACGCGTCGGCAACCAGGTCGCCCACCGAGGCTAGGCGTCGATCATTGGCCACCGGACCCATCTCGACACCGGACTCCAGGCCCGAACCCACCACGGTCCTCTCGCACCGGCGGGTGATCACGTCGAGGAACTGCTCGTAGACGGCCTCGTGGACGAAGAAGCGGGTGGGTGACGTACATACCTGGCCGGCGTTTCGCATGGCCCGGATGGCCGAGGTGGTCGCGGCAGCTTCGACGTCGGTGTCCTCGCAGACAATGACCGGCGCATGTCCGCCGAGTTCCATCAGGACCGATGTCATGTGGTCCGACGCCATGCCGGTGAGGTGACGCCCCACGACCGTTGACCCGGTGAAGGCCACCAATCGGATCACGTCGCTGGCGATCAGGTGCTCGGAGATGTCCGCCGGCACGCCGAACACCAGGTTCAGCACG
>DPMC01000015.1:0-6197 GCA_003541675.1 Acidimicrobiaceae bacterium
CAACTGCTGGAGTCGAGGACGAATCCGAGGCGAGTCACGAGGCCCCTGGGACCATCTGGTGGATACCGGCACACAACAGGTCGACCAGGCGGTCGAAGCTCTCGTCGAGGTCGACGGGATGAGGGTGGCCGTCACCGGACTCGAGGTGGGCGAAGCCGTGGAGGGCGCTTCGCATCGACCGGGCGGCGTGCACCCGGTCGACGTCGGCCAGCCCATAGGCGACCAGCGCCTGACCCAGAACGGCTACGACCCGTTCAACGGCCTCTTCCAGCTCCGCGTCACCGGCACACGGGTAGCGGTCGGTGGCTGCGTAGAGGCCCGGGTGGTCACCGACCATGGCCCGCCAGGCCCGACCCATGGCCCGAACCGCGTCGTCGCCAGCCAGACCCACGGCGGCCTCGCCGAGTCGGCTTGCCAGGATCTCACGGCCCCGGAGTCCGAGTGCCCGGACGAGGGCGTCGTAGCTGTCGATGTGCCGGTACAGGGCAGGCTGACGGACCCCGAGCAGCAAGGCCACCCGGGTGAGGGTCACGGCATCAAGGCCTTCGGAGTCGGCCAGTGCAGCCGCCGAATCCACGACCTGATCGGTGTCCAACGTCCGGCGGCTCATGGTCGAACCCTAGTGTTAGAGACTCTCACGTGCCAGTTAGAGGGAGCCACATTTACTGCAACACCATCTCTCGCTTCATGTTGCTCACCACACCACCAGCCCGGCACCAACGGTCACCAGCACGGCACCCCACATGGCCCGTGGGCCGAGGGATTCCCGGGCAATGAGCACGCCTAGGACCACCGAAACCTGACGGAGTCCGGTCACCTGCCCGGCCTGGGCCTGCTGGAAGGCCATCAGGATCAGGCCGTACGCCCCGCCCTGCCCGACGCCCACCACCGCGGCATGGCCCAGCACCGGTCGAACCCGGTCCATGCCGGGACGCCTCACCGTCAGGACACCTACCGAACTGATGATCATGATCACCGACATGTAGCCCATGGCCCCGGTGAGATCGACAGAGCGTGCATCGATCAGGGAGTAGCCCACCGTGCACAACCCGGTCGCCGCGGCCAGCACTACAGCCCGAAGCTCTTGACGCTGTGTTCCCACCCCGGCCAGCGAGAGCAGGCCGACGACCAGGACGACCAGACCCATCGCCGTGAACGCCGACGGGGTCTCGTCGAGGAGCAGCCAACCCCCGAGGCCGACCAGCAGAGGGGCCGTGCCGCGCGCGATCGGGTAGGCCACACTGAGGCTCCCCGCCCGGTAGGCCGAACCGAGCAGGCCCATGTACAGGCCTTGGGCCAACGACGAGGCCAGCACCCAACCCATCACCTCGCCCGGTGGGTCGACCACCGCAGCGGGCAGCAGCACGATCCCTACGAAGAGGTAGGCCAGCGCGATGACCACTTCTGGGTCACCCCCCCGATGCAGGCGGGCGTTCCAACCGGCGTGGAGGACCGTCGAGGCCAGCACGAGGAAGACGGCAGACAGCGACACCGGTACGTCTCCTGTTCCCGTATTCCGGTCAATCAGGTGCCGATAGCGCCGCTTGAGCGCGCCTGCAGCCCGGCGATGACCGCCACGTCGACGATGTCAGCCGCCGAACAGCCCCGCGACAGATCGTGCAGGATCCCGTCCAGCCCCTGGAGGAGCGGCCCATAGGCCCGGGCGCCGCCGAGGCGCTCGGTGACCTTGTAGGCGATATTGCCGCTGTCCAGGTCGGGGAACACGAAGACGTCCGCCGCGCCGGCCACCGGTGACCCAGGGGCCTTGACGGCCGCCACGGAGGGAACGATCGCCGCGTCGAACTGCAGCTCTCCGTCGACGGTCAGATCGGGCCGCCGGTCGGCGACCAGTGCCGTGGCGGCCCGCACCTTGTCCACCCGGGGATGTTCGGCACTGCCCTTCGTCGAAAAAGAGAGCATGGCCACCCGGGGTAAACCGCCCCCGGAGACTGGACCGGCCAACCCGGTCCAGGTGTCGGCCGTCGAGGAGGCGATGGTGGCCAACTGGGACACATCGGGGTCGGGCACCACGCCGCAGTCTCCGTAGGCCACCAACCGGCCATCGGCCAGAACCATCAGGAAGCAGCTCGAAACCATCTCCACTCCGGGGGCCACCCCCAGAACCTTGAGTCCGGCCCTTAGGACGTCGGCCGTCGACCGGGTGGCCCCGGCCACCGCGGCGTCAGCTGCTCCGGATCGCACCAGCACTGTGGCCGCCACGATCGGGTCGCTCACGTCTAGGCCTGCATCCTCGGCCCTGGCGATCGCTTCGGCCTGTTGACCGTCGCTACGGTCCACGATCGGATGGACGGGCTGCACAAGCTCTTCGTCCACCAATTGGATGGCCGCGAAGTCGGCTCGGGGGTCACCTAGATCAGCCAGCACCACCCGCGCCGGATCTGTCGCAGCCAGCTCGTACCACCCGGAAACAACCGCCGGGACGTTTGAACTCCCCGGGGAACTCACCGGGCGGGAATCTCCGGATGAGCTCAACCCTTGCCACGCCAAGGGATGAGGCGCCGCTCCAGGAAACGCATGGCCAGGTCCATGGCCACACCGATGACCCCGATGACGATGATCGACACGACTACGACATCCATCCGGAAGAACTTCGAGGCAGCAAAGATCATTGCTCCGAGGCCGGTGGTCGTCCCGGTCAACTCGGCGGCCACCAGGGTTCCCCAGCACACACCGAGGGCGACCCGCATGCCGGTGAAGATGTCTGGCAGCGCGTTGGGGAGAATCACGTACCGCAGGATCTGCCACTTGTTGGCACCCAGGGAATAGGCGGCGTGGACCTTCGAGCCCCGCACGCCGAGTACCCCGGCCCGAGCCGCGATGACCATGATCCATACCGCAGCGAAGAACAAGAGGTTGACCTTGGAACCCTCGCCGATGCCGAACCACACGATGAACAGCGGCAGCAGGGCCAGAGGTGGCACAGGACGCAGCAACTCGACGATGGGGTCGAAGATGCCCCGTAGCCGGTTGGACAGGCCCATGGCGAAACCGACGGGCACACCCACGATCACCCCGTAGACGAGACCCTTGAGGACCCGCCAGAGACTGGCCCACGTGTGGTCCCACAGGCTGACCCGGCGGTAACCGTCGGTCGCCAACTCGAGGAAGGCGTCCCACGTCTGACGCATCGATGGGAACGTCCGGTCGTTGATCATCGGTTCGGTTCCGCTCTTGATCCACCACCAGATGAAGGCCACGAACAGCAGTGAGGCGACGCTCCAAAGCGGGGAACCCTTGACCTCCGAGGCATCGCCGAAGGTCACGGTCTTGCGGCCACTGGCCCCCTTGCGAACCGCTCCCGCGTGGCCGGCGAGCCTGCTGGGGATGCTCACGACACACCTCCATCGTGGCCCATGATCTGCTCCTCCATCTCCCAGATGAGCGACAGCAACTCCTCGCGCTTCTCGATGAACTCGGGCGAGGCTTTCATCTCACGGGGATCGACGTGGAGCCCCTTGGCCGCGAACGGCAGCTCGTATTCGCGCTCCACGCGACCCGGACGCGGAGCCATCACGAAGAGGCGGTCACCCAGGTAGAGGGCCTCCTCCACGCTGTGGGTGACCAGAACGATCGTCTTGCCCGTCTCCTGCCAGAGCTTCAGGATGAGACTCTGCATCTTCTCCCTGGTGAGGGCATCGAGGGCACCCAACGGCTCGTCCATGAGGATGATCTCAGGATCGTTGGCGAGGCATCGGGCCAGGGCGACCCGCTGCTGCATGCCACCGGAGAGTTCGTAGACCGCCTTGTCGCCGAAGCCCTGCAGACCCACCGTGGCCAGCAGGTCCTGGACCAGCTCGTTGGTCTCGGATCGCTTCTTTCGGTTCATCCGGGGTCCAAAGGCCACGTTCTGAGCCACCGACTGCCACTCAAACAGGGCGCCCTGCTGGAAGACCATGCCCCGCTCTTGGCCGGGCCCCCTGATGGGGTCGCCACCGAGGGTTACCGACCCCGACGTGGGAGCCAGGAAGCCGGCGATGATGTTGAGCAACGTCGTCTTGCCGCACCCGGAGGGCCCAAGCAGCGTCAGCAACCGCCCGGCCTCGAGGTCGAACGAGACGTCGTGCAAGGCCTGAACCGAGCCACCCTTCGGCAACTCGTAGACCATGCCCAGCCCCTCGACTGAAAGATTCTTCACGTTTCGGTCCCCCTCAGTACCGGTGTCGTTCCCCGACCGATCCCTGTCGGTCTAGTCGTTGTCGCCCAGCCATGCATCGACCCGGTCGATCACCCGGTCGATCCGGGCCACCAGGTCGTCGATGATCGCACGGTCTGCGACCAGCGGTGGCGAGATGGTCAGGCCGGTGTAGCCACGATCATCGGGCCGCACCGTCATCCGCTCTTCGCGGACGAAGCCGCCCAACGCCCCGCCCCGCAGGCCGGTCTCCTGGGTGGGGCTGAGGTCGCGGTCGTCAGCCGAGTCAGCGCAAAGGTCCACGGCGTAGAAGTAGCCGGTGCCCCGAACCTCGCGGACCGACCGATGGGCATCACCCATCGCCTGCAACTGCTCGGTGAAGTAGCCCTCGTTGTCCAGCACATGCTGCAACACGCCCTCGTCACGCATGGCAGTCATGTTGGCCACGGCCACCGCAGTGGCCACCGGATGCCCACCGAACGTCGAGCCGTGCACGTACGAACCCATGGGCGAGTCGAACAGCTCCTCGACCAGCTGGCCACGGATGACCACCCCGCCGAGCGGCTGGTAGGCAGAAGTAACGCCCTTGGCGAAGGTGATCATGTCGGGCACCACGTCCAGACGCTCGCTGGCGAACCAGTGGCCGAACCGACCGAACGAGCAGATGACCTCATCGGCCACCAGCAACACGCCATACCGGTCGCAGATGCGACGAAGCTCCTGCCAGTAGCCGTTGGGCGGCACCAGGGCACCACCACCGTTCTGAACCGGTTCGCCGATAACCATCGAGATGGTCTCGGGGCCCTCGGCCAGAATCATCTCCTCGATGGCCTGCACACAGGACAGTTCTGCGGCCGGGGTGCCGACCGGAGAGGTGCACTCACGGGTATTGGAGACATGGCGGGTGCCGTCCCACAGCATCGGCAGATACGGATCCCGGAACTTGGGGATACCGGTGACCGAAAGCGCCCCCAGCGTCGTGCCGTGGTAGGCCCAGTTACGAGAGATGACCTTGTAGCGAGCCTCGTCTCCCCGGGCCAGGTGATAGTTGCGGGCGAACTTGATGGCCGACTCCACAGCTTCGGACCCCGAGCTCACGAAGAACGTCTCGCTCAGATCCCCAGGGGCAAAGCCGGCGATCATCTCCGCGGCCTCAATGGCTGGCGGGTGAGCGAACCCCCAGTTGGTGGAGTAGGCAAGCTTGTTCATCTGCTTGGCCGCCGCGTTCGATAGATCGGGCCGACCGTGACCGATGTTCACGCAGAACAGACCGGCTAGGCCATCGAGGTACTCGACTCCGTCGGCGTCGTAGAGGTAGCAGCCCTCAGCTCGTTCGATGATGGGCAGGGCATCGTTCTGCCATGCCGCCTTCGGTGTGAAGTGGGGTACGAGATGCTTCTGGGCGAGTTCTCGATGGGTGCTCATGGATCCTCCGCTGGGGATGCGGTCGTACACTGCGCGGACCGGTCGTAGGTGACTGGCGTCACTGGCGTTAGAGCCTGTAACGTAATCGCTAAGTCTTCTAACAGCAAGGGCCCGGAGCGACGACCCCCCAACCGGGCGGAAACACCGGCAACCCGAGATCCCCGGAGTCCCTCCACATGGCCAAACAGATCCCCGAGCGGGCTCAGGTCGTCATCATCGGTGGTGGCATCGTGGGTGCCAGCATCGCCTACCACCTCACCGAGTTGGGTTGGACCGACGTCGTCCTACTGGAACGCAACACGCTAACCAGCGGCACCACCTGGCACGCCGCTGGCCTCGTGGGCTGCCTTCGGGCCACCCAGAACATGACCCGACTGGCCGCCTACTCCGCCGAGTTGTACGAGTCCCTCGAGCGCGACATGGGACATGCAACCGGCTTCAAGAAGGTCGGATCGCTCAGCGTCGCCGACAACCCGGAACGTATGGAGGAGTTGGTGCGGGGTGCCGGCATGGCCAACACGTTCGACGTTGAGGTGGAAGTCATATCCGCTGACGACCTGTGCGCCCGCTATCCGCTGTTGAACCCCGACGGCATCGTGGGAGGTGTCTGGCTACCCGG
>DPMC01000015.1:6596-8071 GCA_003541675.1 Acidimicrobiaceae bacterium
GCCCGGATCTTCGAGGGCGTATCCGTCGAACACATCCGCACCACCGATGGCCAGGCGGTCGGCGTCGACACCGACCAGGGACCCATCGACGCCGAGCACGTGGTCACCGCGGCCGGCATGTGGTCCCACCAATTGGGCCGTGACGTGGGAGTCAACATTCCGCTGCACGCCTGTGAGCACTTCTATCTGGTGACCGAACCGATCCCCGATCTGCCCTCTGGCCTGCCGGTGCTGCGCGACACCGACAACTGCATCTACGTCAAGGAAGAGGCCGGTCGGCTCATGGTCGGGGCCTTCGAACCAGTGGCTAAGCCGTTCGGCATGGCCGGCATTCCCACTGACCGTCCGTTCATGCAGCTAGACGAGGACTGGGACCACCTCGCCCCGGTCTATGAGGCGGCCTGTGAACGCCTTCCCGTACTCGAGAACGTGGGCATCCGACTGTTCTTCAATGGCCCAGAGTCGTTTACCCCCGACGACCGCTACCTGCTCGGCGAGACCCCTGAACTTCGCAACCACTGGGTGGCCACCGGGTTCAACTCGATAGGGATGCAGTCAGCCGGGGGTGCCGGAAAGGTACTGGCCGAGTGGATGGTCCACGGTCGGCCACCAATGGACCTGTGGGACGTCGACGTCCGACGCATGCAACCCTTCCAGACCAACCGGCGCTATCTCCACGATCGTTCTGTGGAGGCTCTCGGCCTGCTGTACGCCATGCACTGGCCATTCCGCCAGGTCGAGACGGCCCGCGGTGTACGCCACTCGCCGTTCCACGACCGCCTGGCCGACCTCGGTGCCTGCCATGGCGAAGGCGGCGGCTGGGAACGACCCAACTGGTACGCCCCCGAGGGCGTGGAGCCGACCTACGAGTACACATTCGGTCGCCAGAACTGGTTCGAGTACTCGGCCGACGAGCATCGGGCGTGCCGAGAGGGCGCGGCGCTGTTCGACCAGACCTCGCTGGCCAAGCTGCTCGTCCAGGGACCGGACGCCTGCGCCGTGCTGAACCGGATCTCGTCGGCCGACGTGGACGTCGAACCAGGCACGTCGGTGTACACCACATGGCTGAACGACCGGGGCGGCATCGAAGCCGACCTGACCGTCAACCGCCTCGACGACCACCGCTTCCTGGTGGTGACCGCCTTCTCTACCCAGATCAAAGACGCTGACTGGATCTCGCGCCATACCCCCGACGACGCCCGCATGACGGTCACCGACGTGACCTCCGCCTGGGCCGTCCTGGGCGTCTTCGGACCCGAGGCCCGCAACATCGTGGCGCCACTGACCGACGCCGACCTGTCCAACAAAGCCTTCCCGTTCGGCACCCTCCAGGAAATCGACCTCGGCTACGCCCGTTCCATCGCCGTGCGCCGCACCTACATGGGGGAGCTGGGTTGGGAGCTGTACGTACCCACCGAGTTCGCCCTCGGGGCCTTCGACGCACTCTGGGAATCCGGTGAACCACGGGGTCTCAC
>DPMC01000021.1:0-8392 GCA_003541675.1 Acidimicrobiaceae bacterium
GGCCGGCACCGTCGAGCGGGTCGATGTCGACACCCGCACCATCACCACCCGCTCAGGCGCCGGCATCGGCGATACCGAGGATCGCATCCGGGAACTGTTCGGTGAACGCATCCACACCACCGCCCTACCCGACGGTTCGGGGAACCTGCTGGCCTACGTCCCCAAGGACGTGGCCGACGCCACCTACCGGGTGATGTTCTTGTCCAACGGCCTCCAGATCACGCGGGTCTGGGCCGGCCGTCTCCCGTGGGCCGAAGAAATCGGCGGTTGCCCCGGCTGAGCCCCCCTTTCGCTGCCGGTCAGTACCCCTCGGGTAGGTCATGGATGTACTCCCCACAACTCACGAACACCGCGCCGTACCCGAGTCGTTCCCCTACCCCGGATTCCAGGTCAAGGCCGCGGATCCATTCGATGGCCCCTGCGCTGATGGTTCCGTCATGGACGAACACCTCGAGCGGCCCATCCAATGACGCTTCGTAGCGCACCGAACCACCGATGGTGAGGCCCACGTACGGCTGACCGAGGAACCCTTGGATTAGGGCCTCTACCGGTTGGCCGCTATCCGGGTGTTGGCCCACCCCGATGGCTACCACGTCACCAGCCCCCGGCGAGTAACAGGAGAACTCGAGGTCCAGCGTCAGGTCACCGACCTGGATCCAACCGTTGGTCGCTACATCGGACGCCGTTGTCGTTGTCGACGCCGACGCCGACGCCGTTGTGGACCCCGGGGGACCTTCACCCAGACCATCACCGCCACACGCGGCACAAGCCAGAAACACGACCAACACCATCGACGAAACCCGCCTCATCGCGTCTCCCTCCGACGTGGGGTCAACAACTCGACCAAACGGTCGTCATGGCACCGGACCTCCACACCTGCGGGCACGTCGCCCACCAGCACCACGCCCTCGTCGTCGTCCACCACCAGAGCGACTTCCGCCCATCGCTGAGAAACCAGTCGATGAAACGCCACCACGTCGACAGACGTCCAACGCGCGTCTACCCCTTGAAATGCCTCGGCTAGATCACCCGGCACTACCAGATCCATCGAACCGAGGTCAGGTCGGCTCCCCGGAGCCGACCACCGGCCAACCTCCTCCCACGAACCCGGTCGATCTGGAGCCGCAAGACGGAGCCCGGCAGCCCGCAAGCGCCGAACCAGGTCCCGCCCACGGACCGCCTCGGCGCCCAAGGCAAGGGCCCGCTCACGCACGTCGGTGGGGATGTCGTAGTGGTCGCCTTGGAAAGCCATACGCCGCAGGCCCAGACGACGGGCGAACGCGTGTAGCTCGGCGACGCTCTCGTCGCTCACCAGGTGCGCCCATCGGGCGCCCCGCCAGGGCCACACGGCCTCATCGACCAGCACGGTCATACCGACGATGTTGCCCGACCTGCAGCCCTCGCCGCCACCTTCGCCGTCGATCAGACCGACACCGCGCCCGCGCCAATGAGATGGGAGACTCGCCCCATGGCGCGCAGTTCTCAGCGGGACGATCTCGAGACAGTGACCCTTCGCCTTCCCGCGTCTCGACCGGTCGGTGATCTGCCGCGGGTTGGCTTGGCCTCCCTGTTGCGGATCCACCGGATCGAACCGTCCGAGATCGGCGACCTGGCCTCGTCGCTCCAGGAAATGGCCGCCGAGATGACCGGCGCGGGCTCCGACGTAGTGATCGACTACCGGGTGTCAGCCTCCGAGGTAGCCATCGATCTCACTGGCGACGGCCGCACCCTTCGAATCAGCGCGCCGCGTTCCTAGATTCTCGACGCACCACAGCCCACGTGGCTTCACCTACGGTCGAGGTGACGGCCCGCCACGACGATCCGGTGGCCGATTCGAGCGACGCCACCACTGCCTCACATGACAGGTGGATCGGCGTCTCCGGTCCCCGGCTATTCACCCAGACCACGAAACCGTCGTCAGCTAGGCACCGGTCGACCTCAGCGGCGAACAGGAACATGTTCTGCAGGATCAGGACGTCGACGATGCTGTCGGCCAAAGGCAGAGCTGAACCATCGGCGCACATCAGCGGTGGCGCTCCGTCCACCGCGTGGCTGAGCATCCCCCACGAAAGGTCAGCCGCCACGTAGCAATCGAACCGATCCCGCAGGTCACGTGCCGATATGCACGTCCCGGCACCCAGCTCGAGCACCGTCCGCCCGGCCACCGCTCCCCGGTCCAGGGCATCCAGTAACGGCGCGTTGCGACTCGGATGGTCACGGGTCGCCGTCCAGTCCGGGGCCAGTGAGTCAAACAACGTCCGGACCTCACCGACCAGCGAGCCGTCCCATGTGCCCGCTTCAACACCGGCTCCGGCCACCAGTTCGGTGACCTCGCGCATCCGGTGGTTGACCACTGTTCCCCGGGTGCCCTCGTCGACCCCGTCAAGGCCAGGCAGTTCCTCGATCGTGCCCACGTACCGGACCGTTGGAGTCAGCGGCCGGTCGACCCGAAGCCGCCCTCGCCCCGTTCAGATGGAGGGAGCTCGTCGACCTCGGCGAATCGGCATTCCTCGACCCGCTGGATCACCAGTTGGGCGATGCGTTCGCCGCGAACCACTTCAAAGGGATCGGTGGGATCGGTGTTGACGAGCAGGACCTTCAGCTCCCCCCGGTAGCCCGAGTCGATGAGGCCCGGCGTGTTCAGACAGGTCACGCCGTGTTTCAGCGCCAGACCGCTGCGGGGCTGAACGAACCCGGCGTACCCCCAAGGGATGGCGATGGCCGCGCCGGTGGACACCAGGGCGCGACCCCCGCCGGGCGCCAACGTGACGTCCTCGGCGGCCACCAGATCCGCTCCAGCGTCACCCTCGCGGGCATAGGTCGGAAGGGGCAGGTCATCGACCAGTCGAAGCAGGGGAATCTTGAGCACGGCGGCGACCCTAGCCCCCGACCCCAGCCCACTCACCGGCTGGTCCCGGGCTGGCGCCGGACTGAGGCAAGGCACGACGACCTAGGATCGGCGCCGTGCTGGCATGGATGGACCTCGAGATGACCGGACTGGATCTCGAGTCCGACGTAATCGTCGAGATCGCGACCCTGGTCACCGACGACGACCTCACCATCGTGGCCGAGGGCCCGGACCTGGTGGTCCACCAGCCACCCGAGGTTCTGGACCGCATGGGCGACTTCGTGAGGACCATGCACACCAAGAGCGGCCTGCTGGACGCCATTACCGCCTCGTCAACCACGTTGGCCGAAGCTGGCGATGCCACGATGGCCTTCCTCAAGCAACATATTCCCGAAGCCCAAACCGTGCCGCTGTGCGGCAACTCGATCGGTACCGACCGACGCTTCCTACTCCGTTGGCTTCCCGAGATCGAGGAGTTCCTGCACTACCGGTCGGTCGACGTGTCGACTGTCAAGGAACTAGCCCGGCGCTGGCACCCGGAGGCCGTCAAGTCGGCACCCGAGAAGGCCGGCGGCCACCGGGCCATGGACGACATCCGGGAATCGGTGGCCGAACTGCGCCACTACCGAGCGGCGCTCTTTCCCTCCTCGCCCGACGCCTGAACTCGTCCGGCGCCCATTGCTGGCCCAGCGCCGCTTGGGCCCGTTCAGAGGCCCCCTCCTATGGTGACGCCGTGACCGACCCCTCCTGTTCCCATACCGATCAGCCACAAGATCGGCCGGTCCGGCAGGAGCAGGAACCAGCCTCGACCGAGGTCACCGAACTGGCCTCCGGGCTATACCGGCTTCAGCTCCCTATCTCGATGCCCGGCCTCGGCCACGTCAACTGTTACGCGCTTGAGGACACCGACGGATTCACCCTGGTGGACCCCGGCCTGCCCAGCCTCGAGTCGTGGAACGCCCTCGGCCACCTTCTGGCTCAGCTGGGCACCGACCACAGTCGGGTCCACACCGCGGTGGTCACCCACAGTCACCCCGATCACTTCGGCGGTGTACACCGTCTCCGCGATGACCACGGCACCCGGGTCCTTACCCACGCCGACTTCCGATCGGTGTGGATGGACATGGCGATCGACGAGGAGATGGACTCCGGCGACCTGGATCTGGCCGACGACGAGGACCTCGAACGGGTCCGATCCATGATGAGCCGCCCCACCCCATGGGGCGCTACCCGATCCGCACCACCGGCCACTGAACTTCGCAAGTGGTCGGAGATGGACGTGACCGGTGGATCGAAGTCATGGCGTGTCCCCGAGCCGTCCGACACGGTGGTCGACGGCGAGGAGGTCTTGCTCGGCGGGCGAACCTGGCTGGCCGTCCACACCCCGGGCCACACGCACGACCACCTCTGCCTCTACGACCCGGCCGACGGGATCCTGCTCTCGGGAGACCACGTACTACCTACCATCACCCCCCACATCAACGGCATCGGCCCAATGGACGATCCGTTGGCCACCTTCTTCCGCTCGTTGGAACGGATGAAGGAGCTCCCCGGGCTGGAGCACGTCCTACCGGCGCACGGTCACCCGTTCACCAACGTGGCCGAGAGGGTGGACCACATCATCGACCACCACGGGGAACGTCTCGACGTCATCCGTGAGGCCGGCGAAGACATGGGATCAGGCACCGTGGAAGCCTTCATGCAACGACTCTTCAAGGAGCGTTCGTGGGGCGACATGGCGGCTAGCGAGACCTACGCCCACCTCGAGCACCTGCGAATCCTGGGCCAGGCGACCCGGGACGAAGTCGCAGGTCAGACAATGTATTCGACCAGCTGATTTAATCATTTGACCGAGGTAACCCCGGTCGACTCGGATGGAGACCGGTCAGACGCCTCTATCGTGGATGTCTGACCGGGTGGCAACCGCCGCCCATCTACCCAGCCACAGGACAGTTTCCATGTACGAGCTTCACTGCCACCGCCACGGCCTTTCGACCGGCGTGCACGTGTCCTCGTCGCGCCTGCATACGGCTCATCACTCGGTGAAGCCGAGTATTTCGTGGCATGTCGATTCCTCGACGTTCATGAACACCTATCGGACCACCGGTTTCACCAAGACCGGCCAGCGGCCCCGGGGAGCGAACAGCTGATCAGCTGAACGCAGATCCACCCCCCGAGGCCGCCGGAGAAATCCGGCGGCCTTCTTCGTTTTTCAAACCGGTTTTCAAATCCAACTCCCCCAAGACCAGCGACCCAGAGAGCAGCGAGACCATGCAAGAAACACTGATCTACGAACGAGAGACCTGGCGCCAACAGGCCGCCTGTGAACGCCTCGGCGTCCCCACCGCGGTCTTCTTCAGCGACGACATCGGGGACATCGTGCAGGCCAAGAACATCTGCGCCGAATGCCCGGTGCTCGAGTCGTGCCTCGAAGGCGCCATCCGCCGCCGAGAGCCATGGGGCGTGTGGGGCGGACAGCTGTTTCGTAACGGCCACATCCTGGCCACCAAGCGTCGCCGGGGTCGCCCCTCCAATGTGCCGCGCCCCGAGGAGCAGCTGCCCGTCGTGCCCATCCCGTTGCGCATCCAGCAGGAGCTGCTCTCGGCTTGACGCGGCCACCACAAAACAGGTCCCGCACCCGGCCGGTTCCCCCTCCTCCGGCCGGGTGCCGGCCCACCAGAACGCCAGACCACGGACCGGGGTGACGCTTCGGCGAGCCCCGGTCCGTGTGGCAACCATGATTCCGCCACAGCATGTTCGCTCCACGGTGGGCCGGTACCGTCGACGTTCGTGTCCCGTCTCCCTGTCGGCCTGCTCCTCATGGGGCTGTTCCTCGTGGGGCTGTCGGCGTCCACCGTCAGCTGTGCTGAGGACCCTACGACTGTCGTCGACGTGACCTCGATGCCCTTCGAACTCTGGACCGGGGAGACCACCACGCTGGACGACCTGACCGACAGCGACGATCGGCCCGTCGTAGTCAACCTGTGGGCCACGTGGTGTACACCGTGCCTTAAGGAGATGCCCGTCCTGCAGACCGCCCACGAGAGGGGTTCTGGGCAGGTCCGGTTCATAGGCATCAACGTCAGCGACTCACCCACCCGGGCGGCCCAGCGGGCCGACGAACTCGAGATCACCTACCTTCAGGGTCGTGATCCCGATGGAGAGTTCTCCGCAGCCCTCAGCACCGTCGGCCTGCCGGTGACCGCCTTCGTAGACCGAGGGGGCGATCTGGTCTATGTCCACCATGGGCCGCTGGATGCCGACGAACTGGCCGAAGCCATCAGGGAGTATCTGGAGCCGACCCGATGATCCCCGTCCGGTAATCCCCCTCCCATGATCGACGTCTCCCTTGCCCTGCCGTTCACTCTGGGCATCGTCACGGCCATCAACCCGTGCGGCTTCGCCATGCTCCCCACCTGGCTCGGCTACTTCCTGGGCAGCGATACGGCGGACGGTGAGGCCCGCCCTGAACAGGTCCTACGGGGATTGTCGGTCAGCCTCATCTTGACGGCGGCTTTCGTGCTGGTGTTCGGCGCCCTCGGCCTGGCCGTGAACACGGTGGTCTCCGAGGAGGCCATTGCCACCAAGACCCCGTGGGTCACAGTCATCCTCGGCGCGGCGTTTGTCCCCTACGGCCTGTTCATGCTGACCGGCCGGCAACTCCGGATCCCCTTCTTCAAACCCGCCCGCGGCCCGTCGACCACCGAACTGTGGTCAGTCCTTGGGTTCGGCGTGTCGTACGCCGTGGTTTCTATCGGCTGCTCGGCCCCCATCTTCCTATTGCACGTAGCAGGCAGTTTCGGGCGGGACGGCATCGTCGACGGGATCGCCGTCTACCTGGCGTTCGCCGCCGGCATGGCCGCCGTAGTCACCTCGCTCACCCTCTCGTTGGCCGTGGCCCGAGGCGGCCTGACCCGTCGCCTCCGGCGTCTGCTCCCCCACTTCGATCGGATCGGTGCCGTGGCCCTCACACTGGGCGGCGCCTACCTGATCGTCTACGGCGTCTACGAGATCCGCATCCTGCGGGACGCGCGGGCCCCGTCCAATCCGATCGTGGACTCGGTGACCGACCTCCAGTCGCACCTCACCAACTGGGCGGCCAATGTGGGTGGCCCGCGCCTGGGCCTCGCTCTCTGGTTGGTGGTGGCCACACTGGTGGTCTGGGGTCTCGGGCCGGCACTGTCGACCCGACCCCGCCGCTGGCTCTGGATGGTGGCCGGTGGCGCCTGGGGTGTGGCCGAGGGACTGGTTCACCGGGGTGATCTGCTTGTCATCCCGGTCGGCCGACTGATCGGTGACTGGCCGGCACGCATTGGCAACTGGATCGACGACCCGATGCGATGGGCCACCCCACTCGAGGCACTGCTTACCATTGCCGTCCTGCTGGTCGTGTGGGCGTCGGCTCACGGGGCAATGAGCGACCGGCGTCGGTGAACCGACCCATCCGGTCGACGATGGTCGACGACCGAACGCCGGGACGGGTTGAACCCATCGAGAACCTGACCGACCTTCTGGCCCTGCCCGGGGTGGTCGAGGAGTTCCACCTTCGGTCGACAACCGGCGTGTGCGCCCTCCACGGTGGGGGCCTAGAACGGGCCACCGAAGTGGTAGCCCGAGAGGTGGCGAACCGGATCGACGGCTCGCTTTACGCAGTGGTCCAGCCCGATGGCTGTCGACGCCACCTCCCGTCCACCCGCTTCGTGCCCGGGGTGTCGTCGAGCCTGGACGCGTTCCTTGGCCGGGTGGACACCGTGTTGTCGATCCACGGTTACGGCCGACACGACGACTTCTGGGCCGTACTGGTCGGTGGAGCCGACCGTACGGCGGCCCATCACGTGGCTGGCCATCTCCGGGGAGTCCTGCCCGAGGAGTACCGGGTGGTCGACGACGTGGAGGCCATGCCTCGGTCGCTCCGCGGCCTGCACCCCGACAACCCCGTGAACCGGGTGGACGGTGGCGGCGTCCAGGTCGAGTTACCACCCAGCATCCGGTGGAACCGCGACCACCGGGACTGGTCGGATCGGGACGGTACGCCCCGGGCCGAACATCTCGACCTCCTCATCGACGGCCTGGTGGCCGCCCTGGAGGATCCCGACCGACCCGATCGGACCATCGGGCAGGCCCGCTGAACTGTTGGCCCTACGGCGCTCGGCGTTCCACCACCCAGGACGCACCGTCGAGGCGGTACCGCAGGCGATCATGGAGCCGGTCTGGTCGGCCCTGCCAGAACTCGATCGAGTGGGGCCTGACTCGGTAGCCACCCCAGTGGTCGGGCCGTTCGACGGGCTGGTCGGCCCAGCGCTGCTCGGCCTCGACGAAGGCGCGTTCGAGTGTGGCTCGGTCGGGCACCACGACGCTCTGGTCCGACGCCCACGCCCCGAGCTGACTCCCTCGTGGTCGGGAGATCCAGTAGCCGTCGGACTCCTCGTCGTTGAGGCGCTCGGCGGTGCCCATTACCCGGACCTGACGGCGCAACTCAGTCCAACTGAAGGTGAGGGCGGCCCGACCTGACCTGTCCATCTCGGCGGCCTTGTCGCTGGTGTA
>DPMC01000021.1:8737-8862 GCA_003541675.1 Acidimicrobiaceae bacterium
TTGGTGAACAATACGAAGCCCTCAGCGTCGATTCGCTTGAGGAGCACGTTGCGGGCCGATGGCCACCCATCGGCGGTCACCGTGGAGAGCACCATGGCGTTGGGCTCCCAGTAGCCGGCTGCCTC
>DPMC01000249.1 GCA_003541675.1 Acidimicrobiaceae bacterium
TGCCGACCGGGTGGCCACCATGCGCTTCGACTTCGAGATCGTGGACCCGACACATCTCGAGACCTTGTTGCGGATGCTGCGCCGTGTCGATTCGGTCTACGACGTGCACCGTGCAGTGCAGGGTTCGCCCGACCTGATCGACGACGCCGACGGTTCCACTGACAAGGGCTGAAGCGGGGGCTGACTGCCCGGGGCCAGAGAGACGGCAACGTCGCCGAGTGCCGCTTGGAGCGCCGGTAGCCTCCATCACCGTGTCCGACCACGTCTTCCGCGCCCCGAAGGGCACCCGTGACATCCTCTGGCCGGACTCGGCCCGGTGGCGTGCCTTAGTCGACGTCTTCGCCGAGGTGGTCGGCTCCGCGGGGTACCTCGAGGTCATCCCGCCGATGTTCGAACACGTCGAGGTGTTCCAGCGTCTCGGCGAGACCACCGACGTCGTCCGCAAGGAGATGTACTCCTTTGAGGACAAGGGTGGACGGACTCTGGCGCTGCGGCCCGAACAGACCGCATCGGTGGTCCGCGGATTCTCCGAGCATCGACCCACGCTGCCGTACAAGGCCTGGTACGCCGGGCCCAACTTCCGATATGAGCGGGCGCAGAAGGGCCGTTTCCGACAGTTCGACCAGGTGGGGGTGGAGGTCCTGGGCCCGACCGACCCGCACCTCGATGCCGAGGTCATCTCCCTGGCGTGGCGCTTCTACGAGCGGCTGGGCCTGAAACAGGTAACCCTGCTGGTGAACTCGCTGGGTGGCCCCGAAGACCGCGCCCGGTATGTCGAGGCACTGCGGGCCCACTTCACCGCGGAGAGCGACGCCCTGAGCGAGGAATCGCGGGCCACCTTGGAGGCCAACCCGTTGCGGGTACTGGATTCCAGTCGGGAAGCCGATGCACCGCTCATCGACGCCGCTCCCCGGATGGTCGACCACCTGTCCGACGACGCGGCGGCCCACTTCGCCGGTGTGACCGCGGCGCTCGATGCCGTCGGCGTGCCCTACACCGTGGCGCCACGGCTGGTCCGTGGCCTCGACTACTACGTCCGTACCACCTTCGAATTCGCCGCCGAGGCACTCGACGCCGCGCAGAACGCGGTGGGTGGCGGTGGACGCTACGACGGTCTGGCGGCCGACCTTGGTGCGCCGGAGACCCCGGGTGTGGGATTCGCCCTCGGAGTGGATCGAACCCTGTTGGCGTGCGACGCCGAGGGAGTGTTCAACGCACCGGCAGCAGCCATCGACGTGTTCGTGGTCGATGCCACAGGTGGTGACGAGGCCGTGGTGGTGACCGACCTGATCCGCACGGAAGGCCTGCGGGTCGACCGGGCGTGGGACGGACGGTCCATGAAGGCCCAGATGAAGGCCGCCGACCGCAGTGCCGCTGCGCTGGCAGTCATCGTGGGCGAAGACGAAAAGGCGGCCGGCACGGTGACCGTGCGGGACCTCCGGGGTGACGGCGGACAGGAGACCGTCACCCGGGACCAGATGATCCAGACCCTACGAGCGAGGCTGCGTTGACCGATTATTCCACCTCCATGCGAACCGACCGCTGCGGAGACCTCCGGGTCGACGACGTGGGTCGCCAGGTCACCCTGTGCGGGTGGGTCGACCGACGACGCGAGCACGGCGAGCACCTGGCGTTCATCGACCTGAGGGACCGCTCCGGTGTCGTCCAGCTGGTGGTCGACGGCGCCCACGACCTCCGCAGCGAGTACGTGCTGCAGGTCAGCGGGACCGTGCGCGAACGTCCGGCCGACACGGCCAATGATTCGTTGGTGACCGGCGCGGTCGAGATCGACGCCGTCGAGGTGACCGTGCTTGCGGCAGCTGAGCCGCCGCCCTTCCCAATCGACGAACGCACCGACGTCGACGAGATGCTGCGCCTGAAGCACCGGTACGTCGACCTGCGGCGCCCCAGGATGCAGCGCAACCTCGAGGTCCGGGCCCGGGTCAACAGCGCGGTACGTGGCGCAATGGAGGAGCAGGGGTTCGTCGAGGTCGAGACGCCGATGCTCATAGCCAGTACGCCCGAAGGGGCCCGCGACTTCGTGGTCCCGTCACGCAAGGAACCCGGCTCATTTTACGCCCTACCCCAGAGCCCCCAGATCTTCAAGCAACTCTGCATGGTGGGTGGCGTCGACCGCTACTACCAGATCGCCCGCTGCCTCCGTGACGAGGACCTCCGGGCCGATCGCCAGTTCGAGTTCATGCAGCTCGATGCCGAGGCGAGCTTCGTTTCCCAGGACGACGTGCTGGCCTTCATCTCCCACGCCGTCTCGGCTGCCGCCGAAGCGATCACCGGGGAGCGGCCCGGCGAGATTCCGCGGATGTCGTGGCAAGAGGCCCAGGAGCGGTTCGGGACCGACAAGCCCGACATCCGGTTCGGCATGGAACTCGTTGAGCTCACCGAGGTGTTCGCCGGCACCGAGTTCCGCGCCTTCCAGGCGCCCTGCGTGAAGGGCATCCGGGTGCCCGGTGGCGCCGATGCGTCCCGCAACCGGCTCGACGACCTGACCGAGCAATGCAAGGGCTGGGGCGCCAAGGGCCTCGTGTGGATGCGGGTCACCGACGATGGCCTGGACTCACCGGTGGCCAAATTCCTGACCGACGGCGAGAAGGCGGCGCTGGGCTCCACGTTGGAAGCCGAGGTCGGCGACCTGCTTCTGCTGGTAGCCGACGAGCGCCGGACGGTTCGACACATCCTGGGCCTGCTGCGCCTCGAGTTGGGTCGTCCGCCGGTCACTGAGGGTGGACTCCACTTCCTCTGGGTGGTCGACTTCCCCCTGTTCGAGGGACTCGACGAGTCGGGGAACCCCATCCCGGCCCATCACCCGTTCACCATGCCGCATACCGACGACCTGGACGCGCTCGAGCGGGGCGACCTGCTGGACGTGCGCTCGCAGGCCTACGACCTCGTACTGAACGGATGGGAACTGGGCTCCGGCAGCGTCCGGATCCACCGCCGTGAGATCCAGGAGCAGATCTTCTCCATCTTGGGGATCGAATCCGAGGAGGCGCACGCCAAGTTCGGCTTCCTGCTCGACGCCTTCCGGTACGGCGCTCCGCCACACGCCGGCTTCGCCTTCGGCATGGATCGCCTCACGGCCATCCTGGCTGGCGAGGAGAACATCCGCGAGGTCATCGCCTACCCCAAGACCCAGTCAGGGGGAGACCCGCTGACCAGCGCACCGACGCCCATTGATGGTCGACACCTCGAGGAGTTAGGTCTGCGGGTCCTTCCCCCGGCGGAATAGGCCCCCGCCCAGGAACAGCCTCAGGTGGAATGGCCGTCCCGCCAGACAACCGGACTGCCGGGTACCGTCCGACCGTGTCCGGAGATCTCTTCGCCAGCGCGGCGACCGAACGCCTGGCTCGCCGGGCGCCGTTGGCTGACCGCCTGCGGCCGACCAGGTTGGACGACGTCGTCGGCCAGGAGCACCTTCTGGGCCCGGGACGTCCCCTACGGCGACTGATCGAGGCCGACCGCCTGTCATCAGTGGTGCTCTGGGGTCCTCCGGGAACAGGTAAGACGTCCCTGGCCAGACTCATCGCGCGGGTGACCGCTCAAGAGTTCGCTGAACTCTCGGCCGTCAACGCCAGCGTTAAGGACGTCCGGGAACTGGTGGCTTCGGCAAAAGCCCGTCTGGGTGAACGCGATGTGGGCACCATCCTGTTTCTCGACGAGGTCCATCGGTTCAACAAGGCCCAGCAGGACGCCCTCCTGCCGTCGGTGGAGTCCGGACTACTG
>DPMC01000251.1 GCA_003541675.1 Acidimicrobiaceae bacterium
ATGGACCAACCGGGCATCGAAGTTCGACCGCTCCGGGAGATGACCGGGCAGGCCTTGTTCAACGAGGTGTTCCTCGACGAAGCCCGGGTTCCCCACGACGCCGTCATTGGCGGCCTGGGCGTCGGCTGGGCGGTGGCCAACACCACGCTGGCCTTTGAGCGGGCCAGCCTCGGCGGCGGCGGAAAGCAGCCGGTGTCGGTGCCTCCGGGTCCGACGGCCGGCCGGCTTCAGGCGCGCGCCGGTGATTACACCGAGCGGGTCAACCGGGGTCCGGACGGTGAGGGCGGTCGTGGCATGGGCACATCGGCCATGATCGACCTGGCCCGTGCAGTGGGCAACGCTGATGACCCGATCGTGCGTCAGGAGATCGTGCAACTGCACATCCTTGGCGAGGTGAACCGGCTCAACATGCAGAGGGCCAAGGCCGGCGGTAGCCGCACCGGGGCCGAAGGCAACCTGGCCAAGTTGGCCATGAGTGAACTGGTTCGACGTAGCCGCGACGTGGGCAACCTGATTATCGGAGCCGACGGGATGCTGGCCCCGGCTAACTGCACCACCGGCGGGGTGGTCCAGGAGGTCACGGTGTTCAGTCCGGCGCCGGCTATCTACGGCGGCACCGATCAGGTACAGCGAAACATCATCGGCGAGCGGGTGCTCGGCCTTCCCAAGGAGCCGGGCCCGGACAAGGGAACGCCGTTCCGGGACCTCCTCCAGAACTAGTTCGGAAACAGGTGGGCCAGAAGGGCTAACCGGACGGCGTCCGGATCCTCCATCATCGGGGCGTGTCCCGAGGTGGCCAGTTCGACCAGTGTGGCGTGACCAAGCGCGTCGACCAGCGGTTGGGCGCCCCGGCGTGGGGTCATCCGGTCGAGCGTGCCCAGTACCACCGTGGTCGGGCAGGTGATCGCGGCTCCCGCATCCACCGCGCCGTCGTACGCCCCGCACAGCGCCAGGTCGCCGGCCAGCACCCCGTCGGGCGAGGTCTCGATGACAGCCCGACTGGTTCCCGTCATCGACATTCCCGGGGTGGGGTTGGTGCCGAACTTCTGGTCGGGTCCGTGCATCCAGCCGGCCATGAGGTCGGCGGCCAGGGGATCGTCGTCGTCGGCGGCGGTTTGCAGGGCGGGATGCACGGGCATGGCTGCTCCGAGTCCCATCACGACCAGCGAGGCGATCTTGTCACCGAGGGTGGCAGCCGCTTCGAGGCCGATGAACGCACCCATGGAGTGGCCGATTACGTGCAGTGGCCCGCCGAGGGCCTCGGACAGGTCGCCCACCCAGGCAGCCAGTCCCGCTATCGACCCCAGCGCCGGCCCGTCGGAGTAGCCGTGTCCCGGCAGGTCGACGGCCACCGCCCGGGTGTCGTGGTGGGCCAACCAACGGGTCTGGTGCGACCAGACGGTTCGGTCCATGCCGGCCCCGTGGATCAGGACGACGAGCGGGGCATCGGCCACCTCCGGTCGATTGATGGCCATTGCGCCAGTCGCCGCGTGCACCGATTGGCCGGCCACCTGGATTCTCATCGGTCGATTACGCCTTCTGAGAGGCGCGTAGGGCCCGCGACAGGTCGGCACAGATGTCGTCGGGGTCCTCGAGTCCGACAGAGAGGCGGATGAGTTCCTCGCCTATTCCGGCGGATGCGAGATCCTCGGCGCTCATCTGCTGGTGGGTGGTCGACCCGGGATGGATGACCAGTGTCTTGGCGTCGCCAACGTTGGCCAGGTGCGAGGCCAGTTCGACGGCTTCGATGAAGCGGCGTCCGGCCTCTCGTCCGCCGTGCACCCCGAAGCTCAGGATGGCACCAGCTCCCTTCGGGTAGAGCCGGGCGGCTAGTTCGTGGTCGGGGTGGCTGGGATGCGCCGGATGGCTGATCCACGACACGGCGTCATGGGCGTCCAGCATCTCGATCACCCGGTGGGTGTTGTCGACGTGGCGGGCCATGCGCACTGGGAGGGTCTCGACACCCTGCAGCAGGTAGAAGGCGTTGGCCGGGCTCATGCAGCCGCCGAAATCGCGCAACCCCTCGGCTCGGGCGCGCATAGAGAGGGCGGTGGTGCCGAACTCCTCGGTGAAGGTGATGCCGTGGTAGCCGTCGTAGGGCTCCGACAGCGTGGGGAACTTCCCGCTGGACGCCCAGTCGAAGCGTCCGCCGTCCACCACCACGCCGCCGATCGCCACGCCGTGTCCGCCCAGGAACTTTGTCACCGAGTGGATGACGATGTCGGCGCCGTGGTCGATGGGACGCATCAGGTACGGCGTGGCGAACGTCGAGTCGACGGCCAACGGCAGGCTGTGAGCGTGGGCGACCTCGGCCACCGCGGTTACGTCGAGTACCTCGATGCCCGGGTTGCCGAGGGTCTCGGCGAACACCAGGCGGGTCTCCGGACGGATGGCCGCATCGAAGGCTCCGGGGTCACGGGGATCGACGAAGGTCGTGGTGATTCCGAACCGGGGCATGGTCAGGTTCAACATGTTGTGGCTGCCGCCGTAGATATTGCGGCTGGCTACCACGTGGTCGCCAGCATTCAGGATGGTGGCCATGGCCAGATGCAGGGCTGCCTGCCCGCTGGACGTGCACACGGCGCCCACCCCGCCTTCCAACGAGGCGATCCGCTCCTCGAGCACGGCAACGGTTGGGTTGGAGATCCGTGAGTAGAGGTGGCCACTGACCTCCAGGTTGAACAGGCCCGCCGCGTGGTCGACCGAGTCGAACACGTACGAGGTGGTCTGGTGAATGGGCACGGCCCGCGAGCCGGTGACAGGGTCGGGACGTTGTCCGGCGTGCAGGGCACGTGTGTCGAATCGGTGGTGATCAGGTTCGACCATGGGTGGAACCTAGGCCAGTCGGAGCGACACGATGGTGCTGGTCCGACTGTGCCCGGTCAGTACGAGACCCGCTGGGCCAGTCGGTCGAGGGCCTCGTCGGTGCCGATGGCCACGATTACATCACCCTCGGCGAACGGCCGACCGGTCACGTCGTCGGTGTGGAACCGGGACGTGGCGTCCCGCACGCTGAGCACCACGGCGCCCGTGTCCTGGCGGATAGTCAGATCGTCAATGGTTTGACCCACGAAGTCGCAACCGTCGGGAAGGCGGATCTCGCGCATCTTGGCTTCGAAGTCGCCGTCATGGACCACCACGTCGACGAAGTCGGCCACGTTGGGCTGGGTGGCCAGGCTGGCCATCCGACTTCCAGCGATCTCATATGGGTTCAGCACCCGATCGGCACCTACCTGGAGCATCTTGGTCATGGCCTCGGAATCGTCGGCACGCGAAACGATGAACAGC
>DPMC01000079.1 GCA_003541675.1 Acidimicrobiaceae bacterium
GGCCAAACCCATGCCTGATGCGCCACCGGTGATGACGGCGACCTTTCCCTGCAGGTCCTCCATGATTGATCGTTCCTCTCAGGTGGGTTCAGTTCGTTGGTCGTTGGCCAGCGGGAGCATCCGCCGGGGTCGAGTCTGCATCAGAGCGCGAGGAGGGCTTGTTCGACGAGTTCGGGCATGGCGGGATGGATCCAGAGTTGATCGTGGGCCATCTGGTCGACGGTCTGGCCTGCCACCATGCCCTGGATGAGTTGCTGGACCAGGGTCGGTGCCTGCGGGCCGACGATGTGTGCGCCCAGCAGGAGCCGGGTTTTCGGGTCGGCCATGACCTTGGCGAAGCCGGTCGTGTCCTCCATGGCCCACCCGTAGGCGGTTGACGCGTAGTCCCGTGTGGCCACCAGGTAAGGGCGACCAGAATCGACCAGATCCTGTTCGGTGGGACCGATGGAACCCACCTGGGGGTGGCCGAACACCGCATGGGGTACGAAACGCCGGTCAATGGACCACGGGTCGTCAGGATGGACGAGGTTGTGGGCTACCAGTCGGGCCTCGGCGTTGGCCGTGTGCTTGAGTTGCACCGGATTGGTGACGTCCCCCAGGGCCCAGACGCAATCGGCCGACGTTCGGAGCTGTTCGTCGGTCGTCACGTATCCCCGTTCGTCGACAGCGATGCCACCGACGGCCACATCGGCCAGGTCACCGTTAGGGGTCCGACCGGTGGCCACCAGCAGCTGGTCGGCCTCTAGCTTCGTTCCGTCGGACAACTCAAGGTGGAAGGTGCCCGACTCTCCTCCAGTATTCGTTCTCTCGGCCTCGTGTCTGACATGGGCC
Source organism: Acidimicrobiaceae bacterium (assembly GCA_003541675.1). GTDB lineage: Bacteria > Actinomycetota > Acidimicrobiia > Acidimicrobiales > MedAcidi-G1 > UBA9410. The sequence continues at coordinate 832 of DPMC01000079.1, forward strand.
ACGGTCGTCTTGAGGAGTAAGCCCATCCGGTTGCCGTAGACCTCGGTGAGGCGACGTCGTACATCTGTGTCGGCACCTCGGAGGAGCAAGTCGCCACGGTGGACAATGGTGACACGGCTACCCAACCCTTCAAACACGTGGGCCATCTCCACCGCGATAAACCCGCCTCCGAGAATGACTAGGTGCTCGGGAAGCGAATCGATCCTCATGACATCGTCCGACGTACAGAAAGGCACGTCCGTCAGACCGCTGATAGGCGGCACGACGGTACGTGCACCCATGGCCAACACAACCCGATCGGCCGTGACCTCGGTTCCGTTGAGGATCACCGTACGGTCACCCGTGAACCTGGCGGCATGGCGGTAGACGGTCACGTTGTCCAGCGACTGGCGGTAGGCGAGTCCGGCATCGGCAATGGGGTCGATCCGGCCGAAGATGCGATCCCGGATGGCCGGCCAATCGGCCTGACCTGCCGTGGTCCGCAGGCCGAGTTGGTCGCCGTGGCGGGCAGCCAGGCAGACGTCGGCCGCGTAGACCAGCATCTTGGATGGGATGCAGCCGCGGTTCATGCAGGTTCCGCCGAACGTCGAAGGTTCTGCGACGGCTACGTCCCAGTCGTCATGCTCCGGACCGATGATCGAGTTCCCGGATCCGGCACCGATGATGAGGAGGTCGTGGTGCGGCATCGAGATTTTCCAGGTTGTCAGCGGGCGAGGTGGTCGCCGAGAGCTCTGAGGCTCTGTGTTCCGGCGCCCAGTGAGGCGGTGAGGTGCTTGTTCCAGAGGGTGTAGCGGTGGAGGGGATAGTCGACGGCCACCCCTATGCCTCCATGGCAGTGCTGGGTGGCATTGGCCACATCGGTGGCCCGTTCCGAGGCCCACCACTTGGATACCAGCAAGTCTTCCGTGGCGTCTTCGCCGTTGGCGAGGCGCCACGCCGCGGAGAGCGTGGCAAGTCGTATGCCGCCAACATTCACGAACTGGTCAGCCAGCCGTTGACCCACAGCCTGAAAGGTGGCGATGGGGCGACCGAATTGCTCTCTGGTTGAGGTGTACTCGGCCGTCAAGGAAAGCGCTCGTTCGGTCACGCCCAGCTGGGTTGCTGAGATGCCGAGCCGAAGGTGATCTAGGAGATCGCTCACCGTCGTGTGGTCGCCTACGGGTTCGGCCGGCGTCGCCTCAAAAGTGACCTCCCAGACGGGTTGCCGTCGGGTCGAGGTTCCCTCCACTCGGGTAATGCCAGCGGCCATCGGGTCGACCAGTACACACCGGGGCCCGTCCGGGCTTCGCACGGTGACAAGAATGAGCGATGCGGCGTCAAGGTGCTCGACCACCACCTTGGTGCCGTGCAGAAGGCCGTCCTCGAAGGTCACGGAGGGCTGTGAGAGACGGTCGTCAAGGAACTCCTGGACAGCGACGGTGAGGATGCAGCCGCCGGTAGCTACGTCTGGGAGCAGGCGATGGCGCTGTTCATCGGACCCATGTCGGTCCACAATGACGGCGGCGACCGATGACGGGAGCAGTGGTAGGGGTGCCACATGGGATCCCTGGACCCCCAACAGAAGGGCTAGGGCCACGACGTCCAGGCCGCTACCGCCGACATCGGCGCCGAGGGCTATGCCGAGGAGTCCGGCGGAGGCGAGGTCCTCCCAGAGGTTCTGATCGAACCATCCGCCGGCAGTCTCGACGGCAAGGTGTCGACCGATGTCCAGATGGTCGCCCATGATTCGATCGGCAAGGCCCACCATTGCCTGCTGGGCGTCCGAGGGGGTGAAGTCCACGGGCCCTACCTTCCCTCTGATTGGCGACGCTGCTGGCGTGGAAGGCCCAGGCCGGCCATTCCGATGATGTCGCGCTGCACCTCGTTGGTACCGCCACCGAAGGTGAGCACCCAGACACTTCGGTAGGAGGCCTCGACGGCGTTAAGGATCGTGGTTCCGGGCGATCCCTCCGTCAGGTGGCCGGTGGCGCCGATCACCTCGGTGATGAGGGTGTACACGCGGTGCATCGACTCAGAGCCGTGGACCTTTATGGCGGAGGAGTCAGCGGGACTCATGCGTCCACTGGTGTTCTCCGATGCCACGTACCAGTTCAGCAGGTCAAGGTGTCGGGCCAGCGCACGACACTCGGCCAACTTCACTCGCACCCATTCGTGGTCAATGATCCGGAGACCATCGGGGCCAATGGTGTCTCGAGCCCAGGCCACGGCATCAGCGGTGATCCGGACCAATCGTGCCCCCGGAAACAAGGACACCCTCTCGTGGTTGAGTTGGTTGGTTATCAGGCCCCAACCGCCGTTTACCTCGCCTACCCGCATTGAGTCCGGTACCAGGACGTCATCGTAAAACGTCGAGGTGGTGTGGGTGTTGCCGAACGTCTCGAAGGGTTGGATCGTGAAGCCCGGATCGTCGGTGTCCACGAGGAACATGGTGATGCCCTTGTGGGCCGGCGCATCAGGGTCGGTCCGGGCGGCCAGCCACACGTAGTCGGCGTTGTAGGCGAGGCTAGTGAACTGCTTCTGCCCGTTGATCACCCAGTTGTCGCCATCGCGTACTGCACGGGTACGAAGAGCAGCTAGGTCGGTGCCGGCATCGGGCTCCGAATAGCCGATCGAGAAGTGCATCACCCCAGCCAGGATTCGTTGGAGGAAGAAGTCCTTCTGGGCGTCGGTGCCGAACCGCCGAATCGTCGGGCCGACCGTGTTGGTGCTCAGGAACGGGATGGGGCACCCGGCGGCCTGTGACTCGTCGTAGAAGATGTACTGCTCGATGGGAGTGAAGCCCCTGCCCCCATACTCGACGGGCCAGCCGACTCCCAGCCAGCCGTCGGATCCGACCTGTCTGATCAGGGCCTTGTACGCGTGATTCTCGGCGAACTCGGCGCTCGAGACACTGTCCTTCATTTCGGGCGTCATAAGTTCGTCGAAGTAGGAACGCAGTTCCAGTTGCAGGGCCTTTTGGTCCCCGGTGAGGTCGATGAACATGGGTTTCGCCGTCGTCGGGTATTAGTTCCTGGGAATGTCCTGCCAGGGGGCACCCTTGAAGGGGTCGGGTTCCCTCGGCAGGCCCAGAACCCGTTCACCGATGATGTTGCGCTGCACCTCGTCGGTGCCGCCGGCCAGGCTTATTCCCGCTGCGCTTACGCAGAAGCCGGACCACTTCCGGCCAGCGATAGCTCGTTCGTCCAGTTCGTCACCGTCGCTACGTCGACCGAACGCCTGACCAGCCGTGCCGACGATAGCCATTGCAGTGTCTCGGGCCTGGCGTGCCACTAGTGCGCCGGTCAGCTTGGCGATGGATCCCTCGGGACCGGGAACCCGCCCAGCGGCCACCGCCGATCGGATGCGCCGCCCGATGTAACCCTTGATCTCCTCGCTGATGTGGAGGGCGGCCAGGGCCTGGCGGATCACCGGTTCGTCTGACCGACCAAGGTCCCGTGCCAACTGGATGAGTTCTGGGTTGCGTTTAGCATTAAGGGCTCCACCACCGGCCCCTATGGAGACCCGCTCGAACATGAGCATGGAGACCGCAAGATTCCAACCCTGGTTCACGTCACCGAGGATGTTGGCCGCTGGAACCCGGACGTCACTGAAGAAGACCTCATTGAAGCCTTTCGCCCCGGAGATCTGGACCAATGGCCGGATCTCGACGCCGGAAGTGCGAAGGTCGACGATAAACATCGACAGGCCTTGGTGCTTGGGCAGGGTGGGATCGGTGCGGGCCACCACGAGGCCGTAGTCGCAGTAGTGGGCACCCGAGGTCCAAACCTTCTGGCCGTCGAGGATCCACTCGTCCCCGTCGAGGACTGCACGTGTGGACAATCCGGCCACATCGGAACCGGCGCCGGGCTCGGAGAACATCTGGCACCAGATATTGGTGCCCCGGATCACGCCGGGCAGGTGGGATGACTTTTGTTCGTGGGTGCCGAACTGGGCGAGCATGGGTAGGCACATGCCGTGCGAGATGCTGAGCGGAGAGTCTGGCCGGTGCCAAGCAGCAGCGGCCCGGGTAAAGAGCTCTTGGTGGTGGGCGGTTAGGCCGGCCCCGCCGTACTCGGCGGGGATGTCCAACCCGGCCAACCCGGCGTCGGTCAGCGCCCCCTGGTAGGACCGGGCAGCGATGAGGCCGTCGGGATCATCCGGACCGGCGTCAGAAACCGCAGGTTCGTCGATCCGAACACAGTGTTCTGCGTGGAAGGCCTCGACACGAGCGACAAATGCGGCGTCATCGGCCGAGATGTCGTCTGAGGCCGGCCGGTTGGTGTTGCTCATCGCGGTGACGGTACCGGTGGCTCCCGATGCAATCGGCATTGGGGAGGGGCCAGCGACGAGCTGGAACTGGAGTCCCTGGGGTTTGGGCCTACTCGGACACGTCGGAGGAGGTGCAGGCGAGGTTCTTGTCACCGTGGGTGCCGTCGTAGGATCGCTGAGATGCAACAGGGCGCCGATGCTTAGAGGGAATGTGACATGACGACGACCACCGGTCGGGAGCGCGTGCCGGCCGTCGAAGGCTTCTTCACCATGGGCGACGAACCACAGTTGATCGGGGGTCGCCTGGAGACAGGCGGTTACTGCTTCCCGCTTCACCTCGGAGGCAGTGATCCTCGTAGCCCAGCTGGATCGGTCGATGAGGTTCTGTTGAGCCGGAGGGGCCGGATCTGGTCGTTCACCAACAGCGCCTATCCGCCGCCTCCGCCGTTCATCGTCACTGAGCCCTACGTGCCGGTCGTGGTGGCTGCCGTCGAGCTTGAGATGGAACGCATGGTCGTTTTGGGGCAGGTGACACCGGGCTGGACGGTCGACGATCTCGAGGTGGGCATGGAGGTCGAGTTGGAGTTGGGCGTCCTTTACGCGGATGATGAGACCGACTACCTGACATGGCAGTGGCGACCCGTCATCGCCGAAGAGACTGCTGGTAAGGGGGCTTGACCATGCCGGAGGGAGCCATGGAGGAGGTCGCCGTCCTTGGTGTCGGAATGCACCCGTGGGGGAAGTGGGGCCGCAATTTCACCGAGTACGGGGTGCATGCCGCACGGGCGGCCCTGGCTGATGCCAACGTCGACTGGAACGACGTGGGCTTCGTGTCGGGAGCTATCACGGTCCGCTGTGGGTATCCGGGCTACGTGTCCGGTTCGACGTTCGCCCGGGCACTGGGCTTCAACGGCGCGCAGGTGGCGAGCAGTTACGCGGCGTGCGCCTCGGGGGTCACCGCTCTGTCGGTGGCCCGTGGCCAGATCCTCTCCGGAGCGTGCGATGTGGCGGTCGTGGTGGGGGCCGACACCACCCCCAAGGGTTTCCTAGCGCCGACGAGTGGCGACCGGCCCGACGACACGGACTGGTTGCGGTTCCACATGGTCGGGGCAACTAACCCGGTGTACTTCGCCCTCCACGCCCGGCGCCGTATGGCCCTCTACGGTGCTACGCCGGAAGATTTCGCCATGGTGAAGGCCAAGAACAGCCGCCACGCCGTCCATAATCCGAACGCCCGGTACCCCAAGGAGTACGACGTGGACGATGTCGCCAACTCCCCGGTGGTGTCTGATCCGCTACGACTGCTGGAGATCTGTGCGACAAGCGACGGGGGAGCGGCCTTGGTGGTCTGCTCTATGGATTACGCCCGATCCAAGGGCGTCACCGACCCGGTACGGGTGGCCGGCCTTTCGACGGTCACGCCCACCTACCCCGACACCGTCATCGATCTCCCGTATCTGGCCACGGATTCTGCGGCCGCCGTGGAGCCACCGGCGCTGGGCTTCAAGGATTCCATCGGAGCGCAGGTGTACGCCGAGGCCGGTATGGGCCCCGCCGACGTCGATGTGGCAGAGGTGTACGACCTCTCGTCGGCTCTCGAACTTGACTGGTACGAGCAGTTGGGCCTGTGTGCTGAGGGCGAGGCCGAGGCGCTCCTGAGGGCTGGTGAGACATCCATTGGTGGTCGAATCCCTGTCAATCCCAGCGGTGGGCTCGGAGCCTTCGGAGAGGCGGTGCCAGCGCAGGCCATTGCCCAGGTCTGTGAGCTCACCTGGCAGCTCCGAGGACAGGCTGGTGGCCGGCAGGTTGACGG
>DPMC01000296.1:0-6649 GCA_003541675.1 Acidimicrobiaceae bacterium
CGTCGGGGTCGTCCATCAGGACGGCCTCAATCTCGCGCGGGTACACGTTGATGCCCCGAATGATGAGCATGTCGTCGGCCCGCCCGGTGAGGCGGGCCATCCGGGTCCAGTGGCGGGTGCCGGGCCCGGCCGTGTCGCCCGTATTGGGGAGAATCCGGGTTATGTCGCCGGTGCGGTACCGCAGCATTGGCATGGCTTCCTTGGTGAGCGTGGTGATGACCAATTCGCCGAACTCGCCATCGGGCAGGGGCTGACCGGTGGCTGGATCCACAATCTCGGGCAGGAAGTGGTCGTCGAAGACGTTCAAGGCACCGAGGTCATCGGGGGCCTCCATCGCTACGCCGGGGCCGATGATCTCCGACAGGCCGTAGATGTCCAGTGCGGTGAAGCTGCCGCCCCATGCCTCGTGGATGCGCTCACGCATGCCCTCGGACCACGGTTCGGCGCCCAAGATGCCGATCTCGACGCCGAGTCGGTCCCGGATGCCCAGGGCATGGGCCCGTTCGGCCAGGACGAGGCAGAACGAGGGCGTGGCCGACAGCACCCGACTGCCCAGGTCCTCGAGGAGCTGGAGTTGGAGGGCGGTGTTGCCACCTGACACGGGCACGACGGTGCAGCCGAGGCGCTCCCCGCCGTAGTGAAGGCCGAGGCCACCGGTGAACAGGCCGTAGCCGTAGCCATTGTGGAGGATGTCGTCGGATCGGGTGCCAGCCAGGGCAAGGGCCCGAGCATTCACCTCGGCCCAGATGGTGAGGTCAGCGGGGGTGTAGACGACAATCGTCGGTTTCCCGCTGGTGCCGGAACTGGCGTGGAGACGGGTGGTGGCCTCCACCGGGATGGTGACCATGCCCAACGGGTACTGGTCGCGGAGGTCCTGCTTGACGGTGAACGGCAGGCGGGGGAGATCGTCCACCGAGGTGATCGACGCCGGGTCGATGTCAGCCAGACGTTCTGACCAGAAGGTGTTGTCGCCGGTGGCCAGTCTGTCCACCAGCGCGGACAGGCGTTCGCCCTGCAGGGAGCGCTTCTGCTCGGCAGGAAGTCCGACGGTGTCCACGGGGTCGAAGGGGAGGGGCATCAGGGGTCCTAACGATCGGTCTCCTAGACAATCAAAGGTTTGATTGTCTGCCGTTTGGGCGGTGTGTCCAGTCAGCCTGGACGACTGCTCCGGCCACGATCAGGTCCCAGACGGCTAGTCCGACCGACTTGAACAGGGTGATCTCGTCGTCGTCTCGTCGCCCAGCGGTTCCGAGGCAGAGTTCGGCGAGGTCACCGGCCACCGCATCGAATGACCAGTCGCCGGCCTCGGCGGGCACCATCAGGTCACCGGCCTCGTGGGCTGCGGCATGGCGGTCATCGACGAAGACTGTGGCCCGGGCCAGCAGTTCGGCGTCGACCTCCCGGCGGGCCATCGAGTAACTACCGACCAACCCCAGGTGGGCGCCCGGACGGACGGCGGTCGTGGGAATTACCGGCTCGGTCGACGAGGTGCAACCGCACACCAGGGCACACCCCGCGGTCTCCTCGGGCGTTCCGGCCACCAGTTCCCGATCACCGGCCAACGCCTGCACGGTGGGGTCGGCCACGAAGCCGACGGCCGAAGCGTTAGTTCGACCGGACACCACGATGCGGTCGATGCCTGGTCGCACCACCAGCATCGCCTCGATGTGGCCTCGGGCCTGGATACCGGTGCCGAACACACCGAGCGTCGTCACATCTTGACGAGCCAGGAGGTCTGCAGCTAGAGCCGAAGCAGCCGGAGTACGCAGGGTGGTCAGCGCCGAGCCGTCCAGCGTGGCAGCCGGCACCCCGGTCTCCCGATCGCAGTAGAGGTAGAAGCCGTGGATGAGGGGTAGTCCCCGGTCACGGTTGCCCGAGACGACGTTGACGATCTTCACTCCAATCCCGGCTGGTGACACTGCCGGCATCATCAGGAAGTCGTCGCCCGGGCCGAGCGGTACCTGCGCCCGGGGGTGGAGGTCGCCCAACTCCCGACTGCCATCGCTGAGGGCCGCGATACAGGTCGGCATGTCGACCACTGCCCGGATGGCCTCGGCATCGAAATGGGGGAGGCCGGTCATGGGGTATCAGTCATGGGAGGCGGGTCATCGGAAGAGGAACCCCAGACCCACGGGATCATGCGGGTCGAGGTGGAAGGTGGTGGTGGCATGGCGGTGGGCCGAGCCCTCCACGCTCGGGATGATCCCGCCACCGGTGGCCGCCTCGATCCGGGCGTCGAACACCCCACCGGCCACGCCCTCGTTTAGGAAGGTGGCGCCGATCTCAAGGTCGCCGCTGTCGTGCAACAGGGCCAGACGGGCACAGGTTCCTGACCCGCAGGGGGATCGGTCGACCTGGCCGTCGGCGAAGATCGTCACGTTTCGTTGGTGGACGGGGCCGCTGTCCGAGGAGGCTGCTTCTTGGAGGCCAATCGTTTCGTGGAGGATCGTGCCGTAGAGGCCGGACAACCGGTCGTCAGACGGATGAACGGTCGAGGGGTGGTCGGCCAACTCCGCTTTGACCGCCCGTCCGAGGACGATGAGGCGGTCCACGTCGGCCGGGCGACACGATACGGGTAGGTCGTCGATGGCCACCGAGGCGTAGAAGGCGCCGCCGAATGACACGTGGGCGGTCACCGGTCCGAGGTCGGTCTGCACGGTTAGGTCGCGGGCCGTCACGAAGGATTCGACGTTGGTGAAGCGAACCGAGGCCACCCTGCCCGCCTCCATCCGGGCGACGGTGTGCAGGCGTCCCGATGGGACATCGACCACCACCGGAATCTCGCCGTCGGATGGCGCTTCGATGCGGCCGGTGTCGATGGCCCAGGTGGCCATGGCGATGGTGCCGTGGCCACAGGCCGTAGAGAAGCCGTCCTTGTGGAAGAACACCACGCCGAGATCGCCGGCTCTGTTCCCACCAGCGGATGGGCCGTCGGGAGGCACGACCATGCCGCCGTACATGTCGGCGTGGCCCCGTGGTTCGTGGATCAGGAACCGACGGTGGTCGTCGAGATTGGCCGTGGCCCACGACCGGCGGTCCAGCACCGTGGTGCCTTCCATGGGGCCGAGGTCGACGATTCGGAACGGCTCGCCGGCCGTGTGGTAGTCGTCGGCGACGATCACCTCGTCGGGGGCCAGCACCATGGTCGCGAACCGTAACGCGACTGATGGGCAACAGGCTCGGTTACCAGATGGCGGCCGGGTCGAGGTCGAGCACCTCGCGCATCCTCGACAACAGTGGACCGAAGGCATCGCAGCGGTTCGTCCGACCGGTCGGGGCCAGCCGGTCGGACGGTGACAGGCCAGTGGCTGGAAGGTCGACGTCGAAGCGGGCCCGGACCCGGTCAGCCCACTCGGGCATTCGGGAATCGAACGGTGCTGCGGTCACGCCTGACGCCACCGCCTCGACCTCGCCAGCCACCGGGTCGAACAGGCTCACCGCCAGGGGGAGCAAGTCGACCAGTGCCGCCTTTAGGCGGTCGCCGGCGTCAGATACCGGCAACAGAGTGTCGAGGAGGCCATCGGCGTGGCGACGGTGGAACCATTCTTCGCGTTCGGCACGGGCGGCCGCGCTGGCGAGTGCTTCCAGTGTGGACTCAGCAACGAGCTCCCATCGGAGCTGTTCGGCGGTGTCGTAGAGCCAGTGCCGGACCAGTGCATGGGCCCATTCGTCGGTCCTGATCTCGGTGAGGTGGGCCGACCGCCACCGTGAGGGGTCGGAGTCGAAGGCGAGAGCGTCGAGCTGCCTGTCGTCGATGCCCGCTTCGCGGTCTAGGTCGCCGTCGCCGGCCACGATGGCGTACAGCGTGGCGGCATGACCTAACTCGTCCTGCCCGATGGAGCTGAAGGCCAGATCCTCCTCGAGGAACGGGGCTACGCCGATCCACTCGGTGTGCTGTTGGCCCATCAGGTGCTCGTCGTCGGCGAAGGCCAGGACGAATTCTCGGATGTCGACGTTCCATGGGTCGGTCACGATGCATCCTTTCCGGTGGGTTCTTGTTCCTCACGGAGGCGCTTTCGCCGTTCGGAGATGCGCTCGCCGTCGTTGTGGCGGTGTGGTTTGTCGGCATTGGGGGCCACGAAGTCGGTGTCACCCACCACCAGATGCGCTCGGTCGACCAGCCACATCCGGTCGCCTTCTGCTCGTCGGAGGTAGGTCTCGCGGGCTAACACGAGAGCAAGCTCGTCGTTGGGCGCGTCTAGCGACCCGGCGTGGCGGTATTCGTCCCGACCGTCCTTCTTGAGGAATACCTCGTAGCGCTTCATGGCGTCGGCGGGCCCTAGGCCCGCATCACCTCCACGACCTCGGTACATGAACGGCACACGTGGACGGCTCGACACCGGCTGGGGCCGAACATCGACTCCTCGGCAGTGTCGTTGCCACACCGTGGACACGGAACGGGACCGGGGCCGATTCGGACGGCGACCGTGAACTCTTCAGCCATGGTCCGTCGGGCAGTTCCGGTCAGGCGTTCCACGGTCCACGCCGGGCCGGTCAACCAGCGGACATCCACCCGGGAGCCGGTCACCCCGTCGATGGCGGCCACTGCGGCGCGTACGTCATCGGCGATCATGGCCAACGCGGGGCAACCCGAGAAGGTGGGCACTAGGCCGACCACCACGTCACCGTCGGGCCGCACGTCGACCGATTCCAGCAGGCCGAGGTCGACAATGGAGATACCCGGGTACTCGGGGTCATCCACCGTGGCCACCGCGACACGCACATCCTCCACGCTCGGGATCGCCGTCATGCCTGGACTCCGGTGGCCTGTTCGGATGCGGCGTCCAGGCCGTCACGTACCCAGTTGGTGTTTGCCCAGTTGGCGGCCGCTTCACCGATGCGACGAGCCGAGTCGGGTCCGGCCATGGCCAGGGTCCGCTTCAGTGGTCCCCAGTCGATGGGTCCGGCGGTCCACGTGTCGGCCTCGGGGTCGTGGACAAGTCCCGGGTCGGGAATGGTGAAGCCGTAGGAGACGAGCAGCGGGGCGAACTTCTGCACCCAGCGGGCCCGCAGCACCTCGTTGCGTTCCGACTTGATGTGCCACCGCAGGAGTACGTCATCAGGCTTGGAATCGGGTCCGAAGAGCTGCAGGGCCGGCCACCACCAGTTGTCCAGCGACTGTTGGAACATGGCGCGTTGGAAGTCGGTGCCCTCGGCGATGAGCATCATCCGTTCCTCGCCCATCCGCATGTGGAATCCCTCCTCGGAGATGATCCGCTTCAGGATTCGCCGGTAGGGGCCGTAGGAGCAGTTCTTGAATACGGCCTGCTGGCTGGCCAGTGCCGCGGCATCGACCAGGAACGAGATGGCGACCTGGTCGCCCCACGTGGCGGCCCGGTAGTGGAAGACGTTGTGGAATTTGGACCGCCCGGCGAACAGGTCCTCCAACATCTCGCGGCGGGTCTTGAGTCCCATGTCGGCGGCCACCATGTAGAGCAGGTGACCGTGGCCGATCTCATCTTGGGTCTTGGCCAGGACGGCCATCTTGTGGCGAAGCCCGGGGGTGCGGGGGATCCAGTCGCGTTCGGTGAGGCCACCCATGAGTTCGGAGTTGGCGTGCATCTCGATGAAGGCGAACACCGCCTGCCGGTAGCCGTCAGGAATCTCGTCGTCGACCTCGACGATGCCGCCGTCGTCGAGGAACGCTTCGAACTCGTCCATCGACGCCCAGGTACGTCCCATCAGGCTGGTTCCGACTCGGCCGCGCCGTTCACCCCGGGACGATTGGCCACCATGGTCAGTACGTCGTAGGCGGCCACCACCTCGTCGGCCTGGTTGACCACTTGGGCGTCCCATGCCACCTCGCCGTAGCCGGCACCGGTTCGCAGGGTCTTTCGCTTGGCGGTCAGCCAGACGGTCAGGGTGTCGCCCGGGTAGGTGGGCTTGGCGAAGCGACACCGGTCGATTCCGTAGTTGGCCAGCACCGGCCCCGGATCGGGCCAAACGAACAGGCCGGCGGCCAAGGACAGCACGAGGTAACCGTGGGCCACCCGCCCGCCGAAGATCGGACTGGCTGCTGCGGCCTTTTCATCCATGTGAGCGTAGAAGTGGTCGCCGGTGCTATGGGCAAAGCCCTCGATGTCTTCCAGAGTGACCGTGCGACTGTCGGTCCGGATGGCCGTACCGAGTTCTAGGTCGTCGAAGTGAAGTTTGAACGGGTGGCCTCGGTCGACGTGACGGGTGGCCCCGGGCATCCACTGCCCGGTCACTGCGGTGAGCACGTCGGGCGAGCCCTGGATCGCTGTCGTCTGCATGTGGTGGCGTATGCCCCGGAGGCCACCCATCTCCTCACCGCCGCCGGCCCGGCCGGGGCCGCCGTGCACGAGGGTGGGAAGCGGCGAGCCGTGGCCGGTGGAGGTGGTGGCTGTCGAGGCATCCAGCACGTGGACTCGTCCGTGGTGCGCAGCGATGCCCAGGGTGAGGGCCGCGGCCTCGGCCACGTCGGAGGTGACCACCGAGGCCACCAGACTGCCGGCGCCAAGGGCTGCCAGGCGGATGGCGTCGTCGGGACCGTCGTAGCCGATGAGGGTGCACACCGGGCCGAATGCCTCAGTGGCATGGATGGACCGGGCGGTTGGATCGGTGGCCCGGAGAACAGTGGGGGCCAGGAAGGCGCCGACCGATGGGTCGACGTCATGAAAGGTGCAGG
>DPMC01000296.1:7032-7195 GCA_003541675.1 Acidimicrobiaceae bacterium
TCCTCGCGTTGGGTGGTGCCGACGAGGGCCCCCATTTGGGTGGATTCATCGGCGGGGTCGCCGACATGGACGTCGGCCAACGCGGTGGCTAGCGCGTCGGCCACTGTGTCGAGTTGCGCGGTGGGGACGAGTGCCCGTCGGATGGCCGTGCACTTCTGTCCGG
>DPMC01000109.1 GCA_003541675.1 Acidimicrobiaceae bacterium
CCAGGGCATCGGCCGCCTCGTCGGCGTAGGCCCAGCGGCCCTCCCGGTCGATCCCGATAGGGATGAGCTCGTAGCGGTCGGGGTTCGCGGCAGCCAGCACGTGGCGGGCCGAGACGCACGAGACATCGTGCTCGGCACTCCGACCCCCGAACAGGACGACAAGACGACGGTGGCTAGACACCTGAGCATCGTAGGGTCGCGTTCCGTGAGGTATCGGGCACCGTGAGGATGTGGACGTCAGAGGTCGCGAGAGCGACCGGTGGCCAACTGGTCGGTGAGGACGTGTTGGTCGACGGAGCGACCCAGGATTCCCGCATGGCCACGCCTGGATGCCTGTTCGTGCCACTGGTAGCCGAACGCGATGGACACGAGTTCATCGAGGCGGCCATTGCCGCCGGAGCGGCGGCTCACCTGACAGATCGCAACGAGATCTCACCGGCCACGACGGCGATACGGGTCGTTGACACGTCGGTCGCGCTAAGGGCGCTTGGTGCGGCTGCTCGCCGGTCAGTGGGTGCCGGTGGCGGCCGTGTGGTGGGCATTACTGGGAGTGTGGGAAAGACTTCCACCAAGGACCTGGCCGCAGCGGTGCTGGCCCGTAGCGCCACGACGCACGCCAGTGACCGGTCGTTCAACAACGAGATCGGCGTGCCGCTGACCCTGCTGGGTGCGCCGGCCGACGCCGCGCATGTGGTGGTCGAGATGGGGGCTCGCAGCGAGGGCGATATTGCCGACCTTGCTGGGCTGGCCCGTCCCGACGTCGGGGTACTGACCACCGTGGCGCATGCCCACACCGGGAGCTTCGGTTTCCTGGAGGCCGTTGCCCGTACCAAGGGTGAACTGTTCGACGGATTGCCGCCCGATGGGTGTGCTGTGGTCCACGCCGACGTCCCCGAGGCTCTGGCCCAGGCGGAACGGGCCCGATGCCAGGTCCTGACATTCGGTGACCTGGGCGAGGTAAGGGCCCGGGATGTGCGGCTCGATGACGTACTCCGACCGACGTTCCGACTGGAATCTCCGTGGGGGCGGATCGAGGTGAAACTCGACGCCCGGGGTGCCCACATGGTGGCCAATGCGTTGGCGGCTGCCGCGGTCGGCTTGGTGGAGGGAGTCGGGCTGGACGATGTGGCGACCGGTCTGGCCGAAGCTCGGCTCACCCCGTGGCGAATGGAGGTGATGACCGGCTCGTCGGGATGCACCGTGGTAAACGACGCCTACAACGCCAATCCGACCTCGACAATGGCTGCCCTCGATGCGCTTGTCGCCCTCCCGGAGGACGGACGGCGGATAGCTGTGCTCGGCGTGATGGCCGAACTGGGAGACGACGGACCGGCGGCACATGCGGAGGTGGCTGGACACGCTGCCGATCTCGGCGTGGAGCTCCTTGCCGCAGGTACCGATCTCTACGGGGTGGATGGACTAAAAGACACGGACGCTGCGATCGCCGTGCTGGGGGAGCGTGCGCTGGGTCAAGGCGACGCCGTTCTGGTGAAGGGGAGCCGTGTGGCCGGACTTGAAGCGGTGGTCGAAGGCTTGGTGGGCGGGTAGTCGAAGGTCTTCTGCGACGGGCAGACCCGTCAGTCGACGTCGTGGGGGAGTTCGGAGGGTCGCAGCGGCGAGTTGGTCTTGTTCCAGTCGGCCAGGCGTTCGGGGTCGCACGTCGGGCACAGGTACACGACCCGCATCGACTGGATGGACAGCTGGGTTCCACGGGACTTGTCGACAATGGACTGCAACGCGGTTCGGACCTCGGCGCTGCCACACGTCGGGCAGGTGGGTTTCAGGTCCCGGACCCACGAGAGGGCACACGATCCGCAGGTCACGGTGATCGTCTGCTGGCCGGGGTTGCCATCACGATGCCCCGACAGGTCGTCGTCTTCGCCGCAGCCCGGGCAGATCAGGTCGTCCACGCTGTTCACGTTAGGTCCGGCGTCGGGTGCCCCGGTCACGATTGCTGACTCGACCGTAGGGTGAGCCGGTGACCGGTCCCGTCGACCACTACCGCACGCTCGGGGTACCGATTGATGCCGCACCCGAAGTCGTGCGCGACGCCTATCGGGATCTGGCCCGACGACTCCACCCTGATTGGGTGGTCGACCCGACCAAGCGAACCGGGTCAGCCGAACGGATGGCTGAAGTTAACGAGGCTTGGCGGGTGTTGGGCGACGTGGGTCGACGGGCGGCCTATGACCGGTCTCGTCGGCAGGCCCCGGCACCTCGCCGCCCCTCGACGGGACCTCCGGTGGATGACCGTCCTAATGGACGACAGGGCGATTCATTCGACGGGGTCGAGGTATCGACGGCTGCCGGGTGTGCACTGCGGGTCGGGCCGGTGGTGCTGGCCCTCGCGGTGATGCTGGGAATTCTCATCGCCACCGCGGTCCTGGGGCCGGAGGGAGAGGTGCCGTCGAGAATGGAGGCGGGCCGCTGCGTTGAACTGTCCACGACGGTCCAGGTGGTGCCGTGCACGGTCGAGACGCCGGTGATCGTGGCTCGGGGCGTGGCTGGGACCACCTGTCCGATGGTTGGTGCATCGGCGGCAGTGGCCGTGCTACTCCCATCGAGGACCGAACAGGTTTGCGTGGCACCACCGGGGACCCCGGTGCCCTGACCGGTCATCCGACGCCGCCGGTACCCTCTTCGCCCAGCGGACCGTTAGCTCAGTTGGCTAGAGCGCTCGCCTCACACGCGAGAGGTCACTGGTTCGAGTCCAGTACGGTCCACGCTTCGACCTGTGGTTTTGTGGCTGTACGTATCTACACGTAGGGCGTCAGAGATGCCCCACCGCCCCTCAGGGGAGGGCTGACAGACTGAGACCGTGAGGAAGGTTCTGGTGGCCACGGTTGTTCTGGCGATGCTTGTTGCTGGCTGTGGCGAAAGCAGTGGCCCTGAAGAACTTGCACAAGTCCGAGCGGAACTTGACGCATTAAAGGAACAGGTCGTAACCACCACAGCGGCACCAGCAACGACGATTGTTCCTGCGGCAACTGAGGCGTCGACCACAACTCTTGCGCCGACAACAACGGTCGCCGCGTCGATGACTATGGCACCGACAACCGCTAAGGCTCCTGCGACCGCTGCTACAGCCACAACCACTGCGGTACCTGCGATTACCGCGGCAGCCACGACTGCCGTACCGAGTACGACGTCTCCGACGCCAACGGCTGCTGCGACGATCA
>DPMC01000283.1:0-260 GCA_003541675.1 Acidimicrobiaceae bacterium
CAGTAGACGCTCGTCTCCAGGGTGACGTCGCCGACCTCCTGGGTGAATGCATCCATCACCAGGATGGTCGGCGTCGGGGGGTCGACAACCGTCGGACCGGGCAACGTCGGCAGCGTGGACGTCGTCGTGGTCGTAGACGTCGTGGACGTGGTGGTCGTGGACGTGGTCGTGTTAGTGGCTGCCATGGGGCCGACCGTCGTTGTCGGAGCTGACGTCGTGGTCGGAGCCACCGTCGTAGACGTGGTCGGAGCCACCGTCGT
>DPMC01000283.1:573-10631 GCA_003541675.1 Acidimicrobiaceae bacterium
GTGGTCGGAGCCACCGTCGTGGACATGGTGCTGGACGTCGCAGCAGCCGGCTCGGCTACCGGCTCAGGGCCTGCAGATCCACAGGCCAATCCGATGCATGCC
The DNA here is from genome assembly GCA_003541675.1 of Acidimicrobiaceae bacterium. GTDB lineage: Bacteria > Actinomycetota > Acidimicrobiia > Acidimicrobiales > MedAcidi-G1 > UBA9410. Next base: position 676 of record DPMC01000283.1, read on the forward strand.
AGTACGGAGACCGCCGTAGAAATCATAAGTACACGCACTTTGCGAACTCTCCTACATGTCTGGAGGAACAGGACTTATTGGATTGGCTCAGGTATCTGAATGGACAAAGTTTCGGCACCGGAGGTCCCGGTGGCTCCCGCACATTCGAGCGTCTGTCGCCCCCTCGTATGAAGGGGTGCGGGTGCCGACCCCCTGCTAGGCAGGTCCGAACCGCATCTGGTCAGAAAGGTACAAGGAAGGCGGCGATGACCATGCGCAAGGGAAACATCAGCCAAAACCAAAGTTGCGGACTAGAAGATTCCTACGTGGCCCAACTGACTTTCTAGACCTACGACAGTCCGGGTAGCCCTGTGGGCTAGGAATCGGTCGTCGCCAATTTGTCGACCACCTAGCGACCCCTCCAAACGCTCCCACGAAGAACCCCCGCAGGCCGTCGCGGGCTCGACCGGTAGGTTGGAGACCATGGCCGACGCCCTCCTCCCCCTCACCGAGGACCCGCACGCCACCACCACATACCGGCACCTGACCGCTGACGGCGTCTCCACCGTCGAAGGTCCCGCCGGACGGACCTTCCTGGAGGTCGAGCCGGAGGCCATCCGGCTACTGGCGGCGACGGGCATGCGTGACATTGCCCATCTGCTTCGCCCCGCTCACCTAGCTCAGGTGGCGGCCATCCTCGACGACCCTGAGGCATCCCCCAACGACCGCTTCGTGGCCACCGAACTCCTCCAAAACGCCTGCATCGCAGCCGGCGGAGTGCTCCCTTCCTGTCAGGACACTGGCACCGCCATCGTGTCGGCAAAGAAAGGCGAACTCGTCCTCACTGGCGGCGACGACCGGGAGGCCATCTCGCTCGGCGTACAGGACACCTACCTCACGTCGAATCTGCGTTACTCACAGCTCGCTCCGGTGGACATGTTCACCGAGCGCAACACCGGGACGAACCTGCCGGCACAGATCGAGATCGAGTCCGTTCCCGGTAGCGCCTACAAGTTTCTCTTCATGGCCAAGGGTGGCGGTTCGGCCAACAAGAGCTTTCTCTTTCAGGAGACCAAGGCGCTCCTCAACCCGGAGAGCCTGACCCGCTTCCTCGAGGAGAATCTCCGCAGCCTGGGAACAGCCGCCTGTCCGCCGTACCACCTGGCCGTGGTCATCGGCGGCACGTCGGCCGAACACACGATGCGGACCGCCAAGTACGCCTCGGCCCACTACCTAGACAACCTGCCCACCGAGGGCAGCGAATCGGGCCACGGCTTTCGCGACCTCGACTGGGAGCAGCGGATCTTGGACATGACCCGCCAGTTCGGGATCGGCGCCCAGTTCGGCGGCAAGTACTTTTGCCATGACGTCCGGGTGGTTCGGCTGCCGCGCCACGGAGCGTCCAACCCGGTAGGGATCGCCGTGTCCTGTTCGGCCGACCGTCAGGCCCTCGGAATGATCACCGCCGACGGCCTGTTCCTCGAGCAACTGGAGGAGGACCCCGCCCGGTACCTCCCCGAGGTGACCGACGACGACCTGTCGACCGATGTCGTGCCAATCGACCTCGGCCAGCCCATGGACGCCATACGGTCCGAACTATCGAAGCACCCGATCAAGACCCGGCTGGCACTCACCGGCACCCTCGTGGTGGCCCGCGACATCGCCCACGCCAAGATCGCCGAGCTGCTTGACGCTGGCCAGCCCATGCCGGACTACCTGCGGGATCATCCCGTCTACTACGCCGGTCCGGCTAAGACCCCGGAGGGCTACGCATCGGGCTCGTTCGGCCCCACCACGGCCGGCCGCATGGACGGCTACGTCGACCGTTTCCAGGAGGCCGGCGGGAGCCTCGTCATGTTGGCAAAGGGCAACCGCTCCCGTCAGGTCACCGAGGCGTGTGCCCGACACGGGGGCTTCTACCTCGGGTCCATCGGCGGTCCTGCGGCCCGGCTGGCTCTGGACTCCATCCGCAAGGTCGAGGTGCTGGAGTACCCCGAACTGGGCATGGAGGCCGTGTGGCGCATAGAGGTCGAAGACTTCCCGGCCTTCGTGGTGGTCGACGACAAGGGCGGCGACTTCTTTGACGAAGTGTCGACCCCGGTCGCTCTTTCCTGAAACCCGGTGAGGCGTCGATCAGACGCAGTGGTTGACCATGTGGCCCACGCCCACGATGTGCGAATCGATCCGCTGGCCCACTCCGAGGCACCGCCCCTGAGCGTCGCCCACACCGGACGGCGTACCCGTAAACACCAGGTCACCGGCCTCGAGCGTGCACACGGCCGACAGGTAGGCCACCAACTGCTTGACGCCTACGATCATGCGACTTGTCCGACTGTCCTGACGGACCTCGCCATCCACCGCGCAGGTCAAAGGCAGGTCGTCCTGCTCGTTGAGCAGGTCCGATGAGACCACGGCCGGCCCGATGGGCCCGAAGGTGTCGTAGCTCTTTCCGAGACTGAACTGGGCTGGGGCCGACGCGTTCTGCAAAGTCCGCTCGGAAATGTCCTGACCGACGGTCACCCCGGCCAGGGCATCCCATACCTCGGACTCGTCGAGGTCCCGACAGGTCCGACCGACTACCGCCACCAGCTCTACCTCGTAGTCGGTGCGGTCACCCACGATCCGGACATCTGCCGAAGGGCCGACCAGACACGACGGGAACTTGGTGAAGATCACCGGTGCGCTGGATGGCGCCCGACCCATCTCGTCGATATGGGCCAGATAGTTCATGCCGATGCCGAACACCTTCTGTGGTCGGGGTACTGGTGGGCCGAGATCGTCCAGGCCGACCATCCCGTCGGGATCCCCAGCGGGGATACCCCGATCATCGGTCAGCGCATCGAGCGCACTGCTGGCCGACACCGCGGCCATGGGGTCGGCCAGACGGCCGTCGGTGAGCCGACCAAGGTCCCACCACCTCGCGGTGGCCCCATCCGTCGATGTCCCGCCGCCACCCGGCGGGTCCACCAGCCCAACGTCCAGAAGGACGGCGCGTCCGTCGTTGAGTGCGGCCAGTCGGAATGCCATGACCAGAGTCTCGCCCCCGCAGCGCGGATCCGTCGCCGAACCGGACCTGACAGGCGGGCCGCGACGCGCCATGATGGACATACGCACACCGTCGATCCGTCAACCATCACAATGGGGCGGTCCGACCCCGACAACCGGAGGTTCGAGCTTGACCAAGCCACATGCCGTCTGCGAGGTGGAGTTGCTCACGAAGGGACCGGTGCGGCCAGCTGACCGGACTCTGGCTTCAGCCAAGATCCAGGCCATGTGCGAGGTCGGACACGAACCGGTGCTTTCCGCGGTGGTCAAGCTGCGCATACGGGACCATTCGATGGACTCGCTGGCCGCCATTGCCGAGGCCACGCTTGACCTCAACGGTGTACCGGTCCGGGCGCACTCCTCGGCCAACACCATGACCGAGGCCATCGACGAACTCGACGATCGTCTCACGCGTCGACTCCGGCGCCATCGCAAGCGCCTGGAAGACCGCCGCCACGATTCCGAGCCGGATGCCAGTCGAGCCCACCCCGGCTACGCCGAGGTTCCGGCCGACGACCGCGAGGTGGTCCGCCACAAGACCCTGGCCATGGCATCTATGACCGCCGAGGAAGCCGTCGACGAGATGGACCTGCTGGACCACGGCTTCTACCTCTACGTTGACGCAGACCACGACATCGACCGGGTCGTGTACCACAACGGTGACGGGCTCATCTACGTCGTCCCGTCGGTGGACGGCGAGGAGCTTCCTGGCGACACCCGGCCCCCTATCCACCCAGCCTCGCTCGTGCTGAACCACCTCCCGGTGGAGGAGGCGGCCATGCTGCTCGACGAGGGAGACGAGCCGTTCGTGTTCTTCGCTGAACCCGAAACGAACCGTGGCCAGGTGCTCTACCGGCGCTTCGACGGCCACTACGGCCTCATAACCCCCGCCGTCTGATCAGCATCTGCCTCTTCCGGTCCCTCTGGTGACCCACAGGATCCGGGTCGTTGGCCTCTGTGGAGGCATCGGCGCCGGTAAGTCCACGGTGGCCACACTGCTGGCCGAACGGGGCGCCACGGTGATTGACGTGGATGCCCTCGGCCGCCAAGTCCTTACCGACGATGATGTGCATGCCGCCGTGGTGGCCGAGTTCGGCGATGGCGTGCTGGACGCCGATGGCGCCGTCGACCGAAAGGCCCTGGCCGCCGAGGTGTTCGCATCTAAGGGACGCCTCACCGACCTGGAAGCCATCAGTCACCCGGCCATCAACCGGGAACTGGACCGCCGCCTCACCCAGTTAGCCGGCCCGACGGAATCGGCCGGCAGCCTGCTGGTGATCCTGGACATGGCGGTCCTAGTGGAGAGCGACCTCGGTCGTCTCCCCAATGGTCGGGGTTACCGCGAGGTAGTTGTCGTCGAGGCCGACCTTGAGATTCGCCTGGCTCGGCTGGTGGGTCGCGGCATGACGGTCGAGAACGCTTCGGCCCGCATGGCCGCTCAGGCTGATGACGCGGAACGCCGAGCGGTGGCCGACCACGTGGTGGTCAACAACGGCGACGAGGTCGAATTGGCTGCTGAGGTCGACCGGCTGTTTGAGCAACTCACCAGTGAACCGGTTACCAGTGGAGAGCGCTCAGCACCCGATCGGTGTACTCCGGGCGACTAACCACCAGCCCGGCCACCACCGGACGGGGCTTGTTGAACACCAACTGCGAGCCGTCGATGCCCGACACGTCCAACCCGGCGGCCATGGCCACCCCGGCCGGCGCGCAGGCATCCCACTCGTAGAGGCCCGAGGGGTGGACGTAGACGTCGACCGCTCCGGACACCACGGCCATGGCCTTCACGCCGGCCGAGCCGCACGAACGGACCACCCCACCGATGGCGGCTGCCACCTCCTCGGCCTCACCCCACTGGGACCGGCTGGTGACGATGATCGGTCGGTCCCGATTCGACGTCCGGTCGACCACCGAGACCCAGGTGCCGTACAGGCCACCGCTGGGTGGCAACGACACGGCTGCTGCGGTCGGCACGCCGTCCTCCACGAGGGCCACGTGCACCGCCCACTCCACACTGCCCGCGCGGGCGAAGTCACGGGTCCCATCCAGCGGATCGATGATCCACACGCGATCGGCACCGAGACGGGCCCTGTCATCGCTGCCCTCCTCGGACAGCACCGCATCCTCGGGCCGGAGCTCCGACAGACGAGCCATTAGGTGCTCGTGGGCACGGTGGTCGCCCTGGTCCTGGATCTGAGACGGGGTCCAACCGCCGGCCCGGCCCTCAGCTAGCACGCCGAGGAGCACGTCACCGGCCTCCTGGGCCAGAAGCCCGGCCAGTTCGTGATCTCTCATCGTCGGGCGACCCTAACCCCAGCCGGTGGCTACCCTTCCCCTGGGGCTGATCGGCCCCAACTGCACACATCGGAGCACCCCATGGCCCACGGCCGTATCACCGGTTGGGCGACCCATCTTCCCGAACGCCGGCTCACCAACCACGATCTCGCTGAGATCGTGGACACCACCGACGAGTGGATCCGTGAACGTAGTGGCATCGGGGCCCGCCACGTCGACGGCAAGGTGACCGAGATGTCGGCGGAGGCCGGGCGCGACGCACTGGCCATGGCCGGCGTGGACCCCGCCGATGTGGACCTCCTCCTGCTAGCCACCTGCAGTAGTGACCAGCAATTTCCGGCGAGCGCCTCGGTTGTCCAGCAAGAGTTGGGTATGTCCTGTGGCGCGATTGACCTGAACGCGGCCTGCTCAGGCTTCGTCTACGGCCTGGTCACCGCGATGCAGTTCGCCGAGGGCGGCATGGAAACCATCCTGCTCATCGGCAGTGATGCCCTTAGCGGCATCACCGACTGGACCGACCGGGGAACTTGCGTCCTATTCGGCGATGGTGCCGGCGCCGTGGTCATCCAACGCTCCGCCGACGCACCGACGCTGCTGGGCTGGGACCTCATGTCGGACGGCTCGGCCGCGTCCATCCTGACCTGCGAGCACGGCGGGAAGATCTTTATGAACGGCAAGGAGGTCTTCCGTCGCGCCATCCTGGCCATCGAGGGTGCGGCCACTAGAGCCCTGGAACGGGCTGCCGTGTCCATGGACGACATCGCCCTGGTGGTTCCCCACCAGGCCAATATCCGAATCATTGAGGCTGCCCTGAAGCGGCTCGGCATTCCTATCGGAAAGGCCGCCATGGTGCTCGAGCACACCGGCAACACGTCCGCCGCCTCGATCCCCCTGGCCTTCGTAGACGCTCTCGGCAAGGGTCGGGTCGATCCCGGCGACCTGGTTCTGATGGTCGGATTCGGTGCCGGAATGTCCTCGGCAGCCGCTGTGGTCCGCTGGGACCCACCCGGCGCCTGACCCGCCTCACAACCCGGACCCTCCACCATGCTCACCGCCACGGGGCTGTCGCGTGCCTTCGGTCCGCGCCTGCTATTCCATGACGTTGCACTCCAATTAGGGGCCGGCCGGCGGGTGGCTCTGGTAGGCGGCAACGGCACCGGCAAGACCACGCTGATAGAGACCATCGTCGGGCTTCAGGAACCCGACACAGGGGAGGTCCATCGACCACGGGATCTGCGGATCGGCTACCTCCCCCAGGAACTGCCGACCGAGACGGGGAGATCAGTGTTCGAGCAGGTCATGCTGGGTGCCGGGCCGGTCACGGAACTGGCCACCCGAATCGAGGATCTCGGAGTACGGATCGGTGCCGCGTCGGGCGACGAACAGGCCCGCCTCCTGGACCAGTTCGGTGAGGCCCAGTCACGCTTCGAGCAGATCGGCGGTTACGCCGTGGAGGCCGACGCCCACCGAATCCTCTCGGGGCTCGGCTTCGACTCGGCCGACCACGACCGACCCATGGACGAGATGTCCGGTGGCTGGCGAATGCGTATCGCCCTGGCCCGCCTCCTGTTATCGGCCCCCGACCTCCTGATCATGGATGAACCCACCAACCACCTCGACGTGGACAGCGTCGCGTGGCTGGAGCAGCACCTGGCCAACTGGTCGGGGGGCCTGTTGTTCGTCAGCCACGACCGGGACTTCATCGATGTGGTGGCCAATCGGATCCTGGAACTGTCCGGCAATCGGATCACCGAGTACGTGGGCGGGTTCGCCGAGTTCGTAGTGGCCCGCGAAGAGCAGTTGGCCGCCCAGCGGGCCATCGCCGCCCAGCAGAGCCGCCAGGTGGCCCAGACCGAGAAGTTCATCGAACGGTTCCGCTACAAGGCCAGCAAGGCCCGTCAGGTCCAGAGCCGGGTCAAGGCCCTGGAGAAACTCGACCGGATGGTGGTCGACAAACCCGATGACCCGGCCAGCCGGTTCGGGTTCCCCAAGCCACGGCGGTCATCGCGTCTGGTCGCTGAACTCCACGACGTCACGGCCGGCTACCCGGCCGAAGGCGGGACCAGCGTCCCATCGAGCGACCAGTCAGGCAACGAGCCGGGCGACGAGATCATCCTGCGGAATGTGACCTTCGACGTGGAGCGGGGTCGCAAGGTGGCCCTGGTCGGTCCGAACGGGGCCGGCAAGACCACGCTCGTCCGGCTCCTAACCGGCGACATGCCGCCGTTGGCCGGGCAGGTGACTCGGGGCACCAACGTCGACCTTTCCCACTTCGACCAACTCCAGGCCGAGATACTCGACGATCAACGCACCGTGCTCGACGAGTTCAAGACGGTTCCCGGCGTGGGGGTCGACGGTCGCAACCCACGGACGTACCTGGCCTCCTTCGGCTTCCGAGGCGACGCCGTCGACCGCCGTGTGGGCGACCTGTCAGGTGGAGAGCAGACCCGACTGGCACTGGCCAAGACGTTGGCCGTCCCGGTCAACCTTCTGGTACTAGACGAGCCCACCAACCACCTAGACCTGCCGAGTTGCGACGTCCTGGAGGACGCCCTACTGGCCTACCCGGGCACCGTCGTGCTCATCACCCACGACCGCCACCTGATCCGATCGGTCGCCGACTGCGCCGTCGAGGTCAGGGACGGCAGGGCAACCTGGCACGAGGGCGTCCCCGACCGGGTGCTCTACCCGGTGAAGGTGGACTCGACGCCTGCCCCGTCATCCCACGGTGCGACGGCCCGTCGCGGAAACGGAACCCCGGACGGAAACCAGAAGGGCGGTGGCCAATCTGCCGGGAAGGGCCGCCAACGCGATCCACGACAGGGCCTCCAGCGGAAGTTGGGGCGGGCCGAAAAGCAGTGGGAGGCCGCCGAGGCCGCCGTGGTGGAGGTCCAGGAGCGTCTGGCCGACCCCAACCTGTACCAGGACCCCGACGGTGCCGCCGCCGTAGTTGCCGAGCACGAGGCGGCCAAGGACCGGGCCGCCGAGCTGATGGCCGAATGGGAACGCCTCAACCTACAACTCGCTGACTGACCAGGGCCCGCTGACCAACGCCCCACTGGCCAACCAGGTCGCGACGCTCACTACGGTCGGGAACCATGCGAATTCTGGTCACCAACGACGACGGCATTGACTCGGTGGGCCTCCACGAACTGGCCCGGGCTCTGGTCGACCTCGGCGAGGTCACAGTGGTGGCCCCCGATGCCGAATACTCGGGAGCCGGCGCCTCGCTCGGGGCCATGCACCTGATCCGCCCCGAGGTCCATGACGCGACCATCGATGGCATCGACCGCTCCTGGTCGGTCAGCGGCCCGCCGGGGTTGTGCGTCATCTACAGCCGCCTCGGTTTGTTCGGCGACCCATTTGACCTAGTGGTGGCTGGCATCAACCCAGGGATGAACGTCGGACGGTCCGTGTACCACTCGGGCACCGTGGGCGCCGCTCTTACCGCACGCAATGGAGGCACTACAGGCATCGCCGTGAGCCAGGCCGTCACCGGTTGGGGCATCGAGGGTCAGGGGGCCGACGAGGTGCTGATCGATCAGCACTGGGCGACGGCAGCCACGGTGGCCCGCTCCGTGGTGGAGGCAATGGCCCAGAACCCACCGGATACAGCCGAGGTGCTCAACGTGAACGTCCCCAATATCCCGTTGGGTGAACTGCAGGGTTGGCGCCACACGGTGACCGGATCGGCTCCCCCTCGAAGCCTGACTACTGCCGACATGGTCCCCAAGGAGGGCCATGCCGGGAGCTACCGGGTGGAGATGCACTGGGGTGAAGCCGGCGAACTCCCCGTCGACACCGACGGTGGCGCAGTGATGGCCGGTCTGGTCAGCCTCAGCCGCCTGAACCGCCTGCACGATGAGCCGCCCCCGGCCAATGACCCGGCAGCTCGCGGCCTCGATGATCTACTGGGTCGAGCATGACCGAACCCGGATCGACACCAGTCTGGTACGTGGCCTACGGGTCCAATCTGCTGGCCGCCCGGTTCGACGCCTACCTTCAGAGTTGCGGCGACGACACGCCGTGGGGATCCCATCGGGGTGCCACCGACCCCCGTCCGGCAACCGGTGACAGACGGGTCGTGGTCCCCCATCCGGTGTTCTTCGGCGGCCACTCCTCACGTTGGGGCGGCGGCTGCTGCTTTTGTCCTGACGAACCCACATCGGCCGGCCGACGAGACGTGGTGGGTCGGGCGTGGCGCATCACGTGGGATCAGATGGCCGACGTGGTCGCCCAGGAGAACGGCCGGCCCACTGAAGACGCCTTCCTGCCCTCGGAACCGCCTGCATCTGGTGAGTCCGTCCGGGTGCTGGACGGGATCATCGACCTGCTGATCGGCATGGATCGAATCGATGACGAGCCGGTCTGCACGCTGGGTTCCACGGCCCCTCCGCCCGCGGGACCGCCCAGCATGTCGTATCGGGCCGTGCTGGCCGCCGGTATGGCCGAGATGGGCCTCCTGCCCGAAGAGGCCGAACAGCACCTGCTGGATCTCGACCGCAGTCGCTGAGCACGCTGGCTGACCAGACCCGCTGACGACACCGGTCGATCCGGATGGGCAGGCCGAAGCCTGCACCCGACAGGCGCGTGCTCAGATGGTGATGAGGCCGCCGTTGGGCGAGATCCACTGGCCG
>DPMC01000146.1:0-4883 GCA_003541675.1 Acidimicrobiaceae bacterium
GGGATCTGGGTGGCGGGAAGGCCGAGCACGTTGGCCGGGGTGATGGGTGTGAAGACGCCGTCGTAGAGGGCCCGGACGACGGTCAGGTCATCGGAGAGGTCGTCGTGATGGCCGAACGGAGGCTGGTACCAGGTGGGCAGCACCAGTACCGGGAACTCGTCTAGGAACAAGGCCCACTGGCGGGCCAGGTGGTGGCGTTCGATATGAACCTCCTGGGGCGCCACCTCACCGGCCGGCCAGAACGCCATCGAGGAGCGGATCAGGTGGGCGCCGTCGTCGGACATCACGGCGGACAGGGCCTCCATGGTCATCGGGAAGTCTTCGCCGAGGAGCCGACCCCACACGTCGTAGCACCGCTCCATCTCGGGTGGGGTGGCGTCGACGACGTCCCAGCCGGCGGCGGCCAGAGCTTCGCCGGCCCGGCGAACGGCCTCGCGGGCATCAGGGTGGATTGGCTCACCGGGCAGGTCGGTGGGCACGGCGGCCCGTCGGATGAAGTTCCTGCCGTCGTGGGGCACATCGACTGAGCGGGGGTCGCGCGGGTGGCGCCCCACGGTGACTCGCAACATCGCCTCGAGGTCCGCCACCGAGCGGGCCATGGGGCCGGCGACGGCCATGAGTTGCCGTCCCAGCAGAGCTTCGGATGCGCGGGGTGACGTGCCGTGTACGGGCAGGCGTCCGAGGGAGGTCTTGGTCGCAGCGATACCACACGCGTAGGCCGGGTTGCGGACTGACCCGCCGAGGTCGCTGCCCACGCCCATGGGGGTCATGCCCGAGGCGATGGCCGAAGCGTCGCCACCGGACGATCCGCTGGCCGTACGGTCCGGGTGCCAGGGGTTGCGAGTCAGGCCGAACAAGGGGTTGTCGGTGGCCAACCGCATGGCCATCTCGGGCTGGTTGGTCTTGGCGATGGGGATGGCCCCAGCGGACCGGAGTCGGCCGATGGTGGGGTCGTCGACCGGGGCGACGTTGTCGGCGAAGGTCGGGATGCCGTAGGTGGTTGGGTGGCCTGCCAAGTCCAGCCCATCCTTGACGGTGAAGGGGACGCCGGCCAGCGACCCCAGTGTCTCGCCGGCGGCACGGGCCCGGTCAGTGGCGTCGGCGGCGGCCCGGGCTTCATCGGCCGCCACCAGCACGGCGGCGTTCAGCCAGCCGTTCACCTCGTCTATGCGTTCCAGATGGGCCTCAATCACCTCGCGAGCTGACACGTCGACACTGGCCATCAGAGAGGCCAGTTCGGTGCCGGTCCGTTGCCAGAGTGGATCAGTCATCGTGGCAACCTAACCACCACCCGGAGAGCGGAGGACGGCGACATGCCGCAAGCAGAGTCCAATGGGCTGACACTGGAGTACGAAGAGTTCGGTGATTCCGCCGATCCGCCGATCCTGCTCATCATGGGGCTGAGTGCCCAAATGACGGTGTGGCCCGAGGACTTCTGTCGGCAGTTGGCCCACCGGGGTCACCGAGTGATCCGATTCGACAACCGGGACGTCGGCCTCAGCACGTGGTTCGACCAGTGCCCGGTGGGTGATCCGGTCGAGGCCTTCCTCACGTTCCTGGGTGGCGGGTCCGTCGAATCGCCCTACGCCATGGCCGATCTAGCCGATGATGCTGCCGGCCTGCTAGACGCCCTCGGCCTCGATTCGGTGCACGTGGTGGGCGCCTCGTTCGGAGGGATGATCGCCCAGCGGATCGCCATCGGACATCCCGACCGGGTCCGGAGTCTGACCTCGATCATGTCGATGCCCAGGGTCATCCCCATGGATCTGGAGGTGGCCCTGTCGCTGCAGGCTCCTGACGTGGACCCGTCGGACCACGAAACGGTCGTGGCATCGGGAGTCGCGGCTGCCCGCCTATACGCCGGAACGGGGTTCACCTTCGACGAGGAGGGAGCCCGCCGGCAATCACTGGCCAACCTGAAGCGGGCCTGGCACCCTGATGGTGGCGTACGTCAGGCCTTCGCCGCACTGGCCGACGAGGATCGTCGCCCCGGCCTGGCAGAGGTGACGGTTCCCGCGTTGGTCATCCACGGCACCGAGGATCCGCTCGTCGTGCCTCAGGGTGGGCAGGAGACCGCCGATGCAATCCCGGGTGCCGAACTGGTGTGGATAGAGGGCATGGGGCACGAGATGCCCGAGGCGGCGTGGCCTCAGATCCTTGATCCGATCAGTGCGCTGGTTGCCCGGGCCGAGACCCTCTGACCCTTTCGGTTGGTACCTGTCGGCCTGCGGGCCGACAGGCGATCAGGGCTGGATGATGATGAGGCGGTCCTCGGTCATCTCGCGCACCGTGTAGGCGGGGCCTTCACGGGTGTTGCCCGAGTCACGGATGCCGCCGTACGGCATGTGGTCGGCCCGCCACGACGGCGACTCGTTGATGAGCACACCGCCGTACTCGAGGACCTCGGTGGCCCGCAGGGCCTTGCCGATGTCGTTGGTGAACACAGCGGCCTGTAGCCCGTAGGTGCTGGCGTTAGCCCTGGTCAGGGCGTCCTCGTAGTCGGTATAGGTGGCAATGCCCACCACCGGTCCAAACACCTCAATGCAACTGACCTTCATGTCATCGGTGACGTCGGCCAGAACGGTGGGGGCCAGGACGCCGTCGGTCATGGTGCCGCCACAGACCAGCGTGGCCCCGGCTGCCGTGGCTTCATCGACCCAGGCGGCGACCCGTTCGGTCTCGCCGCCGTCGATGAGCGACGACACATCGGTGGCCGGATCGGCTGGATCGCCCACGGTGAGGCTGCGGGCCTGGTCGGCCATGGCCTCGGTGAACGCAGTGGCGATGTCTTCGTGCACGTAGATGCGCTGGGTGGAGATGCAGGTCTGACCGGCGAAGCCGAAGGCCGCCATCTTCAACTTGGCGGCTGCAGCAGCCACGTCGACGTCGGGTTCGATGACGATCGGCGAGTTGTTGCCGAGTTCGAGGGAAACCTTCTTGCGGGGGGCGGTAGCTCGGATGTTCCAACCCACGGGTGGCGAGCCGGTGAAGGTGATCATGGCCACGTCATCGTGTTCGACCAGATGTGCGGCAGTACGGCCCGGGCAGGTGACCACGTTCAACCAGCCCGGCGGCAGACCACAGTCCTCGAGGAGGACCTCGGCCAGCAGGAGGGCGGTCAACGGGGTAGACGAGGCCGGCTTGAGGACCACCGGGCAGCCAGCGGCGATCGCCGGTGCAATCTTGTGACACACCAGATTCAACGGAAAGTTGAACGGCGAGATGGCTCCGACCACGCCGATCGGGACCTTTTTGATGAAGCCGGTCTTGCCTTCACCAGCCGGACTGGCGTCCATCGTCAGGGCTTCGCTGGTCATGGTTCGGGCCACGGCGGCCGAGAACCGGGCCGTGTCGACGGCCCGGGAGGCCTCGACGCGGGCGGTGCTGATGGGCTTGGCCGCCTCAGCCGAGATGCTCTGGGCGAACTCCTCCTGTCGGGCCGTAAGGGCCTCGGCCAGACGGTCCAAGATGGCGGCGCGTTCGTGGGTGGGGATCGCTCCGGCGGCCAGAGTGGCCTTTGCCGTGGCGATGGCCGCGTCGAGGTGTTCCGTCGTGCCCACCGGGACACTGCCCAGGACACGACCGTCGTAAGGCGACCGGACCTCGTCGGCCTTGTCGGCGTCGACGCGCTCGGCGCCGATGATCATCAGGTGATGTTCGCTCACGGGGAAGACCTCCGGGGACGCGCGTGTGACCGGGACAACCTACACTGATGCAGATACTTCGGACCCGAATGAATCTGATGGTGTGGGTCCGCCGGGCCCTGAGATGAGGGCGATGATGGGCGACGACGCTGGAGTGCGGTCACGGGTTTCCGTGGCTGGGGTATCGGTCTCCGTCGACCATTACGTCGGAGGGCGTCGCCTGTCGTCGCCCACCACCTTCGAGAATCGCTCCCCGTTGGACTGGTCGACGGTGCTGGCCGAGGTGTCGGCCGGTGACGCCGCCACAGCGGATGCTGCCCTGGCCGCGGCCACCGAGGCCTTCGAGGGCTGGGCTGCCCTGGGTCCCGCCGGGCGGGCACCCCACCTCCGCCGTCTGGCCGACCTGATCGACGAGCGGGTGGCCGATATCGCGGCGGTTGAGTGCGTCGACATGGGGATGCGCCACGAGAGCCTCCGCAACCGGGTCATCGGCCGGGGGGCCAGAAACTTCCGGGCCTACGCCGAACTGGCCGAACAGCACGAGGAACGGGTCTGGTCGTCCAACGGCACCGCCAACCGTGTGCAGCGACTCCCTGCTGGTCCAGCGGTGGTCATCACGCCGTGGAACGCCCCGTTCATGCTGGCCACCTGGAAGCTGGCTCCCGCGCTGGCTGCCGGCAACCCGGTGGTCCTCAAGCCTGCCGAGTGGTCGCCCCTGTCGGCCAGCTTGCTGGCCGACCTAGCCGACGAGGCCGGACTGCCGTCCGGCGTACTCAACGTCGTGCAGGGCATCGGGTCCCAGATCGGTCCACCACTGACATCGGACCGGCGGGTGCGGCGCCTGTCGTTCACCGGTTCACCGGCCACCGCCCGGGCGATCGGGACGGCTGCCGCGGCCAACATCGTGCCGTTCACCGCGGAACTGGGCGGAAAGGGCGCCCTGGTGGTGTTTGCCGACAGCGACCTGGATGCAGCGGCCCGCACGGCAGCCGGCCAGTACGACGACTCGGGCCAGGTCTGCCTGGCCGGGACCCGCCTACTCGTCGAGGCTTCGGCGGCCGACGACTTTCTGGCCCGGTTCCACGCCTACGTCGACGAGCACCTCCTCGGCGACGCCCATGACGATGCCACCACGATCACTCCGATGATCCACCCCACCCACGTGACCCGCGTCGAGGGGTTCATCGAGCGGGCGCTGGCGGCCGGCGACAAGGTGCTCCGGGGTGGGCACCGTCATGT
>DPMC01000146.1:5269-8253 GCA_003541675.1 Acidimicrobiaceae bacterium
ATCGCGCCGGCGTCCAATGACAGCGAGATCGTCCAACACGAGGTGTTCGGGCCCGTCCTGACCTTCCAGACGTTCGTCGACGAGGATGAGGCGATCCGGCTTGCCAACTCAACGGCCTACGGGCTGTCGGCCACTTTGTTCACCGGATCGGCCGAGCGGGCCGAGCGGGTGGGTGGCGCTCTTCGGGCGGGCACCACCTGGGTCAATTGCTTTCTGGTTCGCGACCTGACGGCGCCGTTCGGTGGCTTGGGCATCAGCGGACTGGGGCGCGAGGGTGGTGATCACGCCCTGGAGTTCCACGCCGACCTCAAGACCCTCCAGATACGTGAGGACACCACCACATGAGCGACCTGATAACCCCCCGCCGGCGAGAGCTGGTGGGCCAGATGGCAGCGCTGGGGCCGACCATCGCGGCCCGGGCCGATCAGGTCGACCGGGATGCGGCCTTTCCCTACGAGAACTACGCCGATCTCCGCGAGGCGGGCTTCCTTGCCCTGTGCATCCCTGAGGAACACGGCGGACTGGGTGCGGACTTCTCGACCTACGCCCTGGTATCCGAGGAATTGGCCAGGCACTGCGGTTCGACCGCGCTGACCTTCAACATGCACACAGCCACCATGTTGCTGATCGGCCAGATAGCCGACGACCTCTCGATGGGTGACGAGGAGCGGGTGGAGCACGACCGGCGCCGCACCGCCGTGTGGCGTGACGTGGTCGAGGACGGCACGATCCACGCTCAGCCGTTCAGCGAGGGGCGGGCACCCGGGGAGACCGCGGGCTTCGCCACGCAGGCCGTTCCCGTCGACGGGGGCTTCCGGGTGTCGGGTCGCAAGATCTTCGCCTCGTTGTCCGAAGCCGCCGACAGCCACAACGTGACTTGCATGGTTGAAGGCGACGATCGGGTCCGGTTCCTCGGGGTACCGGCTGACGCCGAGGGCATCACCATCCAAGGCGACTGGGATCCGCTGGGCATGCGGGGCACCGTTTCCAAGAACTTGCTGTTCGACAACGTGTTCGTACGTGCCGACCAGGAGTTACTGCCGCCTGGTTGCTTCGACCAGGTGGCCACCCGCTGGCCGTACTTCTACATGACGCTGTCGTTTTCCTACCTGGGGATCCAGCGGGCGGTGCTGGACTACACGGCAGCCGCCCTGCGAGGCGACGGTGGGTCGACGGAACGCCGGGACCACCCGCAGAAGCAGAACGGGTGGGCGGAGATGCGCTTGGCGTGGGAACGGTCCCAGGCCCTGACCTACCGGGTGCTTGGCGAGGTCGGGGTGGATCCGACCGAGGACCAACTCCATCGGGCCTGGTCGGCCACGGTGACGGCCATGGAGACGGCGCCTGAGGTGGCGTCCACCGCGGTCCGGGTGTGTGGCGGCCGCTCGCTTCTGCGACCCAGCGCTCTGGAGCGGATGTATCGCGACGCCCGCTGCGGTGCCACGATGCTTCCGTGGAGCGTCGAGGTGACGCGCGATCGACTGGGCCGGGCTGGCCTCTACGACGACTGAACCGATCAGGAAGGGATGGGGGGACTGACATGAGTGTGCCGTGGCATCGGATCGAGGCGTTCTCCGACCACTTCGCCCGTTGTGCAGTGCACGCCGGCGAGACGGCCGTGGTGCTGGCCGAGGACGACAGCCGTCCTGAACTGGTCAAGGCGGCCGTGGTCGCCCTGCAACGCCTCGGTGCCGCGGTGTCGACCGTGGTGCTGCCCACGCTCCCCAACCGGGGCCCCGTCCCTATCCGCTCCACCGGAGCGTCGGTGGCTCTCGCCCACAACCCGGCGGTGCTGGCAGGACTGGCAGCTGCCGACTTCATTGCCGACTGCACTGTGGAGGGCCTGCTGCACGCTGAGGAACGCCCGGCCATCCTTTCCGACGGCGCCCGGATTCTGATGTTGTCCAACGAGCACCCGGAGGTGTTCGACCGCGTTGGCCACGATGAATCTTTGAGCGACCGGGTGGCCCATGGACGCCAACTGCTGGCCGGGGCGTCGACCATGCAGGTCACCTCCGTGGCCGGAACCGACCTCACGGTCCACCTGGCTGGAGCGGTGGTCGCTGGGTCGGACGGCACGGTCACCGAGCCGGGCGGTATCGCCCACTGGCCAGGCGGGCTGGTGCTCTGCTTTCCGGCCGCCGGCTCTACCTCGGGAACCATTGTCATGGCCCCGGGTGACGCCAACCTGACCTTCAAGGAATACGTGCGATCACCGATCACCTGCACGCTGGTGGACGATCACGTCGTGTCCGTTGACGGCGACGGGTTGGACGCCGAACTCTTCTCGTCGTATCTGGCTGCATGGGACGAGCCGGAGGCCTACGCGGTCAGCCACGTGGGCTGGGGCATGAACCACGCCTGCCGGTGGGATGTCCTGCCGCTGTACGACAAGGCCGACCTGAACGGCACGGAGCTACGGGCCTTCGCCGGGAACTTCCTGTGGTCGACCGGGGCCAACGAGGTGGCCGACCGATTCTGCCGGGGCCACTTCGACCTGCCGATGCGAAACTGCACGGTGGCCCTCGACGGTGTGCCCGTAGTGGTCGACGGAACCCTGGTTCCAGATCTGACCTGAATGACTGGCGAGGCCAGGCCTGGGCTGACGGCCGGGACCGGGTAGGTACGCGGCCCGGAGGACTGCCTCTTTGAGCTCAGGCGGTCTGGATGGTGAGGTGCTTGGTGCCGCTGATGAGGTTGGAACGCAGGCGGTCCGAGGCGTGCACGATCTCGATGTCGGTGGTGCGGGCGAGCAGTTCCTGCAGGGTGATGCGGATCTCCATGCGGGCCAACCACGCTCCCAGACAGAGATGCGGCCCGTTGCGCCCGAAGGCAACGTGGTCGTTGGGGTCCCGTCGGATGTCGAACCGGTAGGGGTCGTCGAACTTCCGCTCGTCGTAGTCAGCCGACGCCCACCACAGCACGACCTTGTCGCCCTTTCGGATGGTGCGGCCGTGGAGCCGCTGGTCACTGGTAGCGGTGCG
>DPMC01000291.1 GCA_003541675.1 Acidimicrobiaceae bacterium
CCTCAGCGACGAGGTCTTCACGCCCGAGGCCACAGCGTTCGTCACCGACCTGGTCCGGACGTTCCGGGACCGCCGGATCGAACTCCTTCGTAGCCGCCGCATCCGCCAGGAGAAGTTCGATGCCGGCCTACGTCCCGACTTCCTTTCCGAAACCGCCGAAATCCGCTCAGGGACGTGGACGGTGTCACCCCCACCAAAGGATCTACTCGACCGACGCGTCGAGATCACCGGGCCACCCGAGCGCAAGATGATGATCAACGCTCTGAACTCCGGAGCCCGCGTCTTCATGGCCGACTTCGAGGACTCCAGCACCCCGACCTGGGACAACATGCTCAACGGCCAGGTCAACGTGCGCGACGCCATTCGCCGCGACCTCACCCTGCGGCGCGACGGCAAGAGCTACGCCATCAACGACGAGATCGCCACACTGGTCATCCGACCACGCGGTTGGCACCTCCCCGAGCGTCACGTCCAAGTAGACGGCCGGCCGGCAGCCGCCAGCCTCGTGGACTTCGGCCTCGTCTTCTTCCACAACGCCCGGGAGGCCCTTGACCGGGGCACAGCGCCGTACTTCTACCTCCCAAAGTTGGAAAATCACCACGAGGCTCGCCTCTGGAACGACGTGTTCTGCCATGCCCAAGAAGTCCTCGGCGTGCCTCGAGGCTCCATCAAGGCCACGGTGCTCATCGAGACCATTACGGCAGCATTCGAGATGGACGAGATCCTCTACGAACTTCGGGAGCACTCAGCGGGGCTGAACGCAGGCCGGTGGGACTACATCTTCTCGGTGGCCAAGAAGTTCAACGCCGACCCGGCCTTCGTTCTGCCCGACCGATCGGACGTGACCATGACGGTGCCGTTCATGCGGGCCTACACCGAACTCATGGTGGCCACCTGCCACAAGCGGAGCGCCCACGCCATAGGCGGGATGGCGGCCTTCATCCCTAACCGTCGTGACCCCGAGGTCACCGCCCAGGCTCTCACCAAGGTGAAGGAAGACAAGCGGCGCGAGGCAAACGACGGTTGCGACGGCACGTGGGTGGCCCACCCCGACCTGGTCACGGTGGCCGAGATCGAATTCAACGCAATTCTGGGCCAAGGCCTCAACCAGGTTGATCGCCAGCGCCCCGACGTCCGGGTCACCGGCGATGACCTGCTCTCCGTCGACGAGACCGGTGGCCAGATCACCCGGGCCGGCCTCGAGACCAACGTATACGTCGGTCTCCGCTACCTAGCCTCCTGGCTATCCGGTAGTGGTGCAGCGGCCATCCACAACCTCATGGAAGATGCGGCCACCGCCGAGATCAGTCGGGCCCAGATCTGGCAGTGGATCCGCCATAGCCGAGCCCTTGAAGATGGAACCACGGTGACCACTGCGCTGGTCCGCTCCACGATCGACGCCCAGATGGCAATCATCGCCGAGGACCTCGGTAGCGAAACATTCGACGCGTTGCCGTTCGACGAGGCCCGGGCTGTCTTCGAGGAGGTGGCCTTGTCCTCTGAATTCATCGAGTTCCTCACCCTGCCCGCCTACGAGCTCCTCGACTGACATACCGCTCCCTTACCGGCCGGCCCCTTACAGACAGGCGCCTCCCGACAGCCCCTTACCCAAATCCCGATCGGATCCCGGCGCCCGCCGAGGGTCCTCCATGAAAGCGAGTTAGAGATGCGAAACACCTTCGACGACCAGGTCGCAGCCCTGGAGAGGGACTGGAACGAGAACCCGCGCTGGAAGGACACCGTCCGCGACTACACGGCGGCCGATGTCGTCCGTCTGCGTGGATCGTTCCTTCCTGAGTGCTCGATTGCCCGTCACGGCGCCGAGGTGCTGTGGGAGAAGATGCACAACACGGACTACGTGCATGCACTGGGGGCCATGACCGGTGGTCAGGCCATCCAGTACGTCAAGGGTGGCCTTCCGGCGTTGTACCTGTCGGGCTGGCAGGTCGCCGGTGACGCCAACCTGGCTGGTCAGGTGTACCCGGACCAGAGCCTCTACCCGGCCAACTCGGTACCAGCCGTCGTCGAGCGCCTCAACAACGCCCTGCGTCGCGCCGACCAGATCGAATGGTCCGAAAACAAGGGCGAGATGCTGCGGGACTGGATGGTTCCAATCGTGGCCGATGCCGAAGCCGGCTTCGGTGGCGCCCTGAACGTCTACGAGCTCATGAAGCGGATGCTTCGAGCCGGAGCGGCAGGCGTGCACTTCGAGGACCAGTTGGCCTCTGAGAAGAAGTGTGGCCACATGGGTGGGAAGGTGCTGATCCCGACCCAGCAACACGTGCGAACCCTGACCGCGGCGCGACTGGCGGCCGACGTGCTCGGCGTTCCTTCCGTCCTCATCGCCCGGACCGACGCCCTGGCTGCCAACCTCATCACCAGCGACGTCGACGACCGCGACAAGCCGTTCCTGAACGGCGAACGGACCGCCGAGGGATTCTTTGGCACCGAGCCGGGGATGGCCACGCCGATTTCCCGTGCGTTGGCCTATGCCCCGTACAGCGACCTCATCTGGTGTGAGACCGGTACACCGGATCTTGACCAGGCCAAGGAGTTCGCCGATGCCGTGCATGCCGAGTTCCCCGGGAAGATGCTGGCCTACAACTGCTCGCCTTCCTTCAACTGGAAGTCAGCACTGGACGACGACACGATCGCCAAGTTCCAGAGCGAGCTCGGAAAGATGGGCTATAAGTTCCAGTTCATCACCTTGGCTGGCTGGCACGCCCTGAACGCCTCGGCGTTCGAGCTGGCCAAGGGCTACACGGAGTCGGACATGACCGCCTATGTCGCCCTGCAGCAGGCCGAATTCGGCATGGAGGACGACGGCTACACGGCCACTCGCCACCAGCGAGAAGTCGGTGCCGGCTACTTCGACGATGTGGCCACCGTGATCTCCGGTGGCACCGCGTCGACACTGGCCCTCGAGGGTTCCACCGAGGAAGAGCAGTTCTAGGACCTTTACTGGGCATCTGGCAGCCCCCCTCGCGGGCGTAGCCACCGACGCGCGGTACGACCCCGGCTCTGGTCGGGGTCGCACCGCGTCCGGAGTCCGACCCCCTAGCGTCACACCGTGCCCGGTCAACCCCCTCTCAGCGTCACCGTTCTGGTGGCCATCACCGCCGTGGCCCTCCTGGCAGGTGCGGTGCCAGCGGGTGCCGTCGGAAATGGGAGCGGCGGCTCAACTGAGGCGAGGATCGTGAAGGGCCCCGACGACATGCTGCTACCCGTAGTGGGCCAGTTCGCCGGCTCGACGGTGGTGAGTAGCACGTGTGGCCGTGAGGTTGTCTACGAGGACGGTGTTCCCGTTGACGCAGCATCACCGATAGACGTGGTGCTTGATGCCGGTCACGGCGGCCCAGAGTCCGGTTCGGTGGGAGCCAACGGCCTGGTCGAGCGTGACCTGAACCTCATAGTGGCGTTCCACACGAAGCTGGCCCTCGAGGAGATGGGCCACACGGTGGCCCTGACGCGGCGACGAGACCTCCATATGCCCATCCGTCAACGGACGGCCATCGCCCGAGCGCTCGACCCCCGGGCGTTTGTCTCCATTCACCACAATGGAGGTGCGGTCAAACGATCCGAGATGCCCGGGACAGAGGTGTTCCACCAGATCGACGTCCCGGAGTCGCAACGCCTGGCGGGCCTGCTATTCGAAGAAGTCCAGGCCGTCTTCACCGGCTACTGGGTGCCGTGGGTCAGCACCTACCACCAAGGCGCATCGGCCCGTCTACGCGAGCCGCGCACCGACACCTACGGGGTGCTGAGGATGACCCGCGGCATTCCGTCAGCCATCGTCGAAGGCCTCTACCTGTCCAACCCGCCGGAAGCCCAATTGCTGGCACTGCCGGAGATCCAACAAGCTGAGGGGAAGGCCATAGCCACGGCTATCGACCGGTTCCTGACCACCGAGGACCCCGGCTCGGGTTTCAAGGCCGAGTTCTACGATCCACACACCACGGGAACCGGCACGGCGCGGGGTTGTGAGGACATCACCTACACCGAGCCGGTCGAGATCACCACCGGGTTCACCGCTGCCGAGCACGCTGACCTCCTGGCCACCGCCCGCTCCATGGGCCGACCAGTCGACTGGTTAATTCGCTTCGGGGTATACACGTTGAAGTTCCTAGGCGATCTGCCCGGGGCGGCGACAGTCGTTCCGTTGGCCGAGGAAGACCGGCCTGATGCCTACGGTCCGGTCACCGAATCGGTCACATGGGACCAAGCCGAGCAAGTCGTCCTGGTGCGCATGGCCGAGGCCTACGGGCTAACCCGCACCGAGGTTCAGAAGTTGGCCACTTCCCTCATGGTCTTCCTGGCCAATCTCCCTTCGACCCAGGACCCCGCCTAGATCCGGCCCAGACTGATCAAGACCAGTCGCCACGGCGTTCAGCCTTACGGGCGCCACGCTGGCGTTTGGCTTCTAGGCGCCGCTCCACCGCACCGCGCCGCGGCCGAGTCGGTCGGCGCACTGCCTGTTCCACCAGCGCCTCCTGTAGGCGCCGCTCGATTTCGTCGAGTGCCCGCTCACGGTTCCGAACCTGAGAGCGATGCCGGTCGACTACCACCCGCACCGTGGCCCCCAGTTGACGCACAAGGCGGGCACGGATCTGGTCGTCGATCCCCCGGGCCGACGTCAGGTCCAGCTCGGCCTCCACACGGGTGTTGGCCCGGTTGGCGTGTTGTCCGCCGGGGCCGCCTGATGGTCCGAAACGCCAACGCACCTCCTCGGCAGACACCCGACAACCCGGACCCCCCCACAGCGTTCGGTCTCCATCGCCCACGTTCCGACGCTACGGCCCGGAGTGCCATCGGCTGGCGGATCCTGCCGACTGGCCCTTGCCCGTCCGACCCTGCTGGACTCTGGCGATGACCAACGGCCGACGACCACTGCGTTTCGTGGTCATCGGCGCCGGGATGGCTGGGATCCTGGCGGTCATCCGTCTGCGGGATCGCGGCTTCAACGACATCGCCGTCTACGAGAAGGCCGACCGCCTAGGCGGCACTTGGAGGGAGAACAACTACCCCGGCGTGGCGTGCGACGTGCCGTCCATCCTCTACAGCTACTCGTTCGCCCCCAACCCTGAGTGGACACACCGCTTCTCACCAGGGGCCGAGATCCAGTCCTATCTAGAGGACGTGGCCAGACGCTTTGACGTCGAACGGTCCATCACCTACGGCCAGGAGGTTGTCCACGCGGAGCACGACGGCGACCGCTGGCACCTCCGAACCGCCTCAGGGCGAACCGACG
>DPMC01000217.1 GCA_003541675.1 Acidimicrobiaceae bacterium
GAGAACTTCTACCAGCGGGCGTCCGAGTGGGCGGTCTCTCAGGATCCCGGCCGGACCGGAGAGGGTGCGGCCAACGTGATGCTGGTCGATGAACAGGGATTTCAGGTCGGGACCCGCCACCGGAGGATGGCGCCGTACCGGACCATGGTGTCGCTGCCGGAGGGCGATGACGCCAGCGGTGACGGGGTTTACGATGCAGGGTCGTCTGAAGACGCCGAGTTCGTCATCATGCGGGCGTACGTGCCGTTGGACGAGGACGACGCCCGCAAAGAGCTGGCTGCTTACCTGGTGGGTCGCAGCGACGGGGATCGACTGGGCGAGCTGGTCGTCTACCGGCCGCCGTCGTCGAATTTCGACGGCCCGGCGTTGGCCGAGGAACGGATACGGAACGACGAAGCGGTGGCCAGTCTCCAGACCCTCTTGAGCCAGCGTGGGTCGTCGGTGTTGTTCGGCGAGCTGTTGCTGGTACCCATCGAGGATTCGATTCTCTACGTCCGGCCGCTGTACGTGCAGGCCGAGGGCGATAGCACGGTGCCGGAACTGGAACGGGTCATCGTGGCCGTCGGCGAGCAGGTTGTGATGGCCGATTCGTTGCAGGAGGCTCTCGAGGAGCTGACCGGCGCATCACTAGGCGATCTGTTTCGGGGCATCTCGACTGGGGTTAGCGCCGACACCGCCACCGATGCCACGGGAACGGGATCGGGCTCGTCGGGCGACGCTGCTTCGGGGAGCGGGTCCTCGTCGGACAGCAGCATCGGGACGGGATCATCGGTGCCTGACAACCTGGCTGATCTGGTGGCCGAGTTGGCTCGCCTGCAGGCGGCGTCGGCGGCTGCGTTGTCGGAGGATCCGGCCGACTGGGCCGAGTTCGGGCGCATTCAGGCCCGGATGCAGGATCTGGTGGAGGACTTGGCCGGCTAGTTCGAATTGGGTCCGTCTCGCTAGTTCATCCCGGCCGGCTCATCCCCGCTGGGTGAGTAGGTCAGCCGGTGAGATCTGACCGAGTCCTGCCGGGGTCAGTCGGCGGGTTGCCAGCCGCTGGTGCGGCGGGCTGTGGACGTGCCCGAGGGGGAGTTGGCACCCCGGGCCCGAGCCGGGGAGTCGGCGGTGAGGTCCTCGAAGGTCTCGTCGCCGGCCAATGCCGGAGTGGTGATGGGCAGGCCCACCGTAGACAGGGTGGCACTGACCGGGTCGCCGGCCATTGCCACGCCGGCATGGCCGGCCACCTCGGCGATACGGGCCTCGAGACCGACGGTGACCCGGGATACCTCGGCGAACAGCCGGGCCACGTGGAGTCGGAGGTCCATGACGTCCTCGCCGTCGGGGTCGATGGCGGCCGAGGTGCCAAGGGCGTCGAACCGGTGCTCCAGGACGTCGACGCGTTCGGCGATCTCGCGGAGACCGTTGACTAAATCAAGGAGGGTCTGGTCGGCGCCGGGTCCGTTGGCCACGGTCTGGGCGACGGGTCGCCGACCCCGATGGGACTTGACTCGCTTGGAGTTCCGACGGATGACCATAGGTCGATGTTAGCGACGAGCGGGTTTCCGACAGGTCGCCCACGGAGTGGCTTGTTCAAGTTGTCCGGCGCCGCCTGACTACCCTCCCGTGCGTGATCTTCCGGTGCTCCCTGCCGCTGTCTGAGCCAACCGATTGGGTCGGTCCGGGGACTGCCGTCGGGGCGCGGCGATGGTGGATGCGATGACCTGCGGGAGGGTCCGCATGTGGACCGGCGTGTTGGCCGTATTGATGGGGACGCTGTTGCTAGTCGGTTGTGCAGCTGCTGATGGTCGCGAGATGGTGGCCAACGGCATCGGGCATACGCCGGAACCGACCGAGGCGCCGGTTGTCGAGGAGCCGGAGCCCGAACCGACCAGTTCGCTGCCTGAGGGAACGATCCTTGAATCCGGTGGTAGTGCCAATGACGGCGGGTTTGCTTCGGGAGCGGCGCACGGTTCGGTGTACGTGGATTCGATGGCCGGGACGGTCGGTGGGGCGGGGTCATACAACCTGAGCTACCCGCAACTAGATGGGCTGGAACTGGACCACCCGGTGAATGTGGCGCTCCGGCGTCCGACCGAGGCGATGCGGGCCGAGTTCGTAGCGGCCATGTCCGAACGGTCTGGTGAGGGGTCAGGCGAGGATTCAGGTGAGGTGATCGGTGGCGACTCGCTTCGGGGGTCGGGCAAGGTCTACCTCCTGGACGACCGGTTGGTCAGCGTGGTGTACGAGTTCCGGATCGAGTGGTCGGGTGCGGCCGGTGTAGACGATCGGGTGGATTCGGTGCTGGTTGACCTGCAGATGGGTGACGAGTTGGGCCTCGAGGATTTGTTTGTACCGGGGAGCCCATGGCTGGAGACGGTCGGATTCTTCGCCCGTCAGGACCTGGTGGACGGTCTAGGGGATATGGGCCTGTGGCCGGACGGTCGGGGCCTGGAGTCCGAGGCGTCGAACTACTCGGTGTTCGGTCTGACGGTTGCGGAGTTGGTGGTCCGGTTCGGTCGGTACCAGGTGGCCCCGGGCGCTGCCGGCATGCCGGATGCCACCGTGCGATGGGCGTCGTTGGCTGGGCTGGTGGATCCGGATGGCCCAGCCGGGCACCTCGCTGCTTCGGCGGGCTGATTTGACCGAGGTCCGGAGCGAGTCGCCACCGATCGCCTCAGCCCCAGCGGGTCGATGTGGTGAGCGCTCCGACCGGGAGCCTGATGTCGAACCGGTCGCGGACCCGGGCGTCCAAGTCGGGCGACACGTGCGACGGGAAGTGTGAACCGAGTATCTCGTGCACCCGGAGCCGAGCCCGTTCGTCAACTGAGGTGGCTCCGGCGTCGAACCAGTCGGCTGGGCTCAGCCGGTCGCCGACCTCCGGATAGATGTACTCGCTTTGCATCAGCGACAGAGTCTGGTCCTGGCCGAGGAAGTGGCCGGCGCCGAATATGACTGACTTGATGGTCTCGATCGAGAGGGTGTCGGGGGTGACCTCAATGCCGCGGACGGTCCGGTTGACGGCGCCCAGCATGTCGTTGTCGATGACCAGGGCCTCGTACGAGCAGGCCAGAAGGCTGGCCAGCATCCCCGCTGATTCGTAGACGAGGTTGGCGCCTGCGTGCCCGGCGAGGGCCACGGTCAGACCCTTCTCGTGGCCGGCCTGGTTGTCGGGAACCTTTGAGTCGGCCATCCCGGCGGCCACGCCGGAGGGAAGGCCCAGCCAGTTGGCCATCTGGGCCGCTGCCGCGTTGAGAACTGCCTCCTCGCCGGAGCCACCGGTCATGGCACCGGTGCGGAGGTCGGACACGAACGGCCACAGGCCCATCACGCATGGATGGCCCGGGTTGAGCAGGTTCACGCACGTAAGCGCTGACAGGCATTCAGCGAGGGCCTGGGCGAGCGACCCGGCTAGCGCGGCGGGCGACGTAGCGCCGGCCTGCCCGGCCGACAGAAGGTTGATGGGCATGCCGGTTTGGACCTGGGCGACCATGGAACGCACGGCGTCCTCGGCATAGCGAAGCGGCGGCACGACGAATGTGTTGTTGGCCACGCAGAA
>DPMC01000215.1 GCA_003541675.1 Acidimicrobiaceae bacterium
TCGAGGGTGCCCTCATCGATCACCCGGAGCCCATGGCCGGCCTGTTCCTCGGGCTGGTGACCGCCTCGGTGATGGTCGCCCAGCGAGAGGTGGCATGGACCGTCTGGCGCCTAGTCGTCACGGGGATCGTCGGCCTCACCCTGTTCGTGGCCCTCGGATGGCAGGGCCCCCCGGTGACCGATCCATCGGCGCTCGCCCTGTTTGCTTCGGGCGCTGTGGCCATCTGCGCCATGGTCTTGCCCGGAATATCCGGATCGTTCCTCCTGCTCATGCTGGGCATGTACGCCACTGTGATTGACATCGTCGACGAGCGGATGCTGGCCGACGCGGCGATCTTCGGAGCCGGAGCAGTGGTTGGCCTCTCCTGCTTCTCCACGGTGCTGTCGCGTCTGCTGGACGAGCGGGCAGACGACGTGCTGGCCGTCATGGTGGGCCTGCTCCTCGGCTCTGGCCGGGTGTTATGGCCATGGCCCCACGGTGTGGGGGTCGTGAGTCGCCACGCCGATGACGCTGTCGGAGGTGCCGGGCTGGGTTGGCCCGATACGGCTGGTGGACTGGCGGTACCAGTCCTGCTGGCCGGTCTGGCCGTGGTCGTGGTGCTGGGCGTGGAACGTCTGGCTCGTCGGTGAAGTAACCCCTGACCGGACACCGGGTTCAGTCGTAGGGGGGGAAGGGATCGGTGTCGGGATCACTGTCCGGCGGATCACCGTCGGCGGTCACCAACGGGTAGAGATCGTCGGGCGTGTCGCGCGGACACGTCCAGTCGATCTCGTCGGCCACCCCGGCCAACTCGGCGAAGGGTCGTAGAAAGGTGAAGTAGACGTAGGCCCCACAGGCGATCCGCTGGTCCCGCTCCATGGCCACGATGTCGCGGTAGTGCTGCTTCTGAGCCGCCCGGCAAGCCGCTGCCACCCGGTCGAGATCGTCATCGGTCAGCGGTCGGAGGGATCCATCCGATCCCCCATCAGGCCCCACCCCGTCAGTAGTCCACAGGCCGAAGCCCACCAGATGGTCCAGATAGTCCTCCGGCGACGACACCGTGGTGCCATAGTCGGTAATCGACACGTCCACGTCTTCGTCCAGCACGAGGGCAGCCGTCAGGTTGGAGAACGGAACGGCGTCGGCCACGCCGGACCACGCGAAGTCGCTGCGTCCCAGTCGGAAGTAGTCGCGTACTACCAGCGTTCGTCCGTCACCCAGGGGGTACGGCCCGGTGTCGCCGTGCCCCACCCGGGTGTCGAAGTAGAGGAGGAACAGGTGGTTGATAATGGTGGCGTTGGCCCGGCGGATCCGGTCCCGACGCTCGTCATCGACCGGCGTCGTCCCAGCGGTCAGGGCCTTGACCGTCCCAACGTCCATCACGTCCAGACGGTCGCCCACCTCCGCCGCGTGAAGGTGATCGCCACCGCGGTAAGCCTGCGAGGTCCGGGCCCAAAAATCCAGCACCATGTCGGCTCGGGCCAGACCGGCCGAGCCGGCGTCGATCGTCGGCTCGACCATGTTCATGACGTTGCGGCCGATGAGGAAGAAGTTGGCAACTCCCCACAGGAACACCGAGTCGGCCTGGCAGCCGGGCCGGCGTGCCATAGCCCCAATCTCCTCGGGGGCGCGGGCAGCGGTGATGACTTCTACAGCCGACGGATACCGCAGGAAGGCCTCGATACACGAGACCGTTACATACTGGGTGACCGGAATGAGCTGGGATGAATACGCCGTGCGCTCGGCCACCAGGCGCTGGGTGACCGGATTGATGGCCCGGATCCGACCGTTGACCCGGTCACGCACAGACGTGTCGATCTCGGGTTCGCTCACGGGGTCGCAGTCCGGACCACACCGTCGACGCCCGCCCCGTCCAACTCCACCACGGTGTCGTTCGCCGGCTCAGCCGCGCCCTCGGGTTCTCCCTCGGAGACACCCACGGTGTCGAACTCGAAGGCGATGACCCCGGGGATCCGGTATTCCCGACTGATGATCCCGATATGGCTCCGGATGGTCCCGCCCGTGCACACCACGCCGGTCAACTCGTCGAAGATGGGGCCCAAGAAGGTGGCCCCAGCATCGCGGATCACGGCCACCACGCCCTCCGCCCCCGTCTCACGGTCCATAAGGTCCAGAACGTCCTCGGCGTTCTCGAGGCGAAGCCACCGACCGCGCACGGTTCCGAAGTCGTAGGTCTTCTGTCCCCGGCCGACTTCCCGCTGCTCCGTCATTGGGACGGGACCGTAGCCGTGACGACCCGACCACCGACACCAGGCCGACCCGTACCCTCCCATCAGGCTGTGGCCCGCTCCTAGGCTCTGACAGATGGCCGAACCGCTCACCGATGCATGGATTGAGGCACTGGCCGACGCGGCCCGCGGACGGACGGTGTCCACCGGCATCACCCTGGTCCTGGAGTACCGGGTGGTTGACGGCCCCGCGTGGCACCTGACGGTGGCCCACGGCGAGATCCGGGTGGATGCCGGCCCGGCCGAAGCACCCGATGTGTCGTTTCAGGCCGAACGGGCCACTGCCCTGGCCATGGCCGACGGATCTCTGGACCCGCTCCGTGCGGTAATCGACGGCGATCTGCTCCTGCACGGTGATCCACGCACACTGGTCGCCAACCGCGATGTGCTCGACGACCTCGGCGACCTGTTCGCCAGCTGTTGAAACGGCAGTCTTCGACCTAGACCAAGCCGAGGCCCCGGACCATCTCACGCTCGGACTCCAGCTCAGCCACCGAAGCGTCGATCCGGGCACGGGAGAACTCGTTAAGTTCTAGACCCTGCACCACCGACCAGCGGCCATCTATGCACGTGACGGGCAGGCCACATAGCAGCCCCTCGGGCACGCCGTAGCTGCCGTCGGATGGCACACCCATACTCACCCAGTCACCTTCACCGGTGCCCAACACCCAATCGTGTACGTGGTTGATAGCCGCGTTGGCCGCCGACGCTGCGCTCGATGCGCCCCGGGCAGCGATGATGGCTGCCCCGCGTTGCTGCACAGTGGGAATGAACTCGCCCTCTAGCCAAGCCTGGTCGTCGATGACGGTCGCCGCCGACCGGCCGCCCACTTCGCAGTGGAACAGGTCCGGATACTGGGTGGCCGAGTGATTACCCCAGATCGTCATTCGGGACACGTCGGCCACTGGAACGCTCGCCCTCTGAGCTACCTGGGTCATGGCCCGATTGTGGTCCAGACGCATCATGGCGGTGAAGCGTTCATCGGGAACGTCCGGCGCGCTATTCATGGCGATGAGGCAGTTGGTGTTGGCCGGGTTACCGACCACCAGAACCTTCAGGTCGTCGGATGCGTGATCGTTCAGTGCCCGACCTTGCACGGTGAAGATGGCCCCATTGGCCTCGAGTAGATCCTGGCGTTCCATGCCCGCACTCCGGGGGCGGGAGCCGACCAGCAGTGCCACGTCGGCACCCTCGAAGGCGGTACCCGGGTCATCGCTCAGGACCATGCCGGCCAGCAACGGGAAGGCGCAGTCGTCGAGTTCCATGGCTACGCCGTCGAGCGCACCCATGGCCGGTGGGATCTCCAGCATCTGGAGGATGACCGGCTGGTCTGAACCTAGAAGCGCACCACTGGCGATGCGGAAGACGAGGCTGTAGCCAATCTGACCGGCGGCACCGGTGACGGCGACGCGAATGGGTGTGGCACTCATGGTGGGCTCCTATTTCGGGGAGACGGGTTTCTGGGACTACTGGTTACTGGAATGCAAGCGGGGCCTGCTCGCAGGAGGTCACACCCGAGGCTACCGATCGGTTCCCGAGCGGTCCCCACCGCGCCCGGGTGACAGAGGGCTCAGGTTCGAGGGCCGGAGCGGCCGTCAGGCAGCCAGTCGGGCGGGAGAAGGAAGACCTCGGCGGGGCGGGTGAAGTGGGCCAGAAACTCCGCCGGCAGCACCGGTCGACGTCCGTCGTCCGATCGGATCTGGCTGGCGTAGGCGTCGATGCCGGCCCGTTTCCTGTCCAGCAGGTCACTGTCGAGGTCGAACCGGGCAGCCTGCGGGAACGGAATCTGCGGACCACTGGGATCGTCCCAGTTCCATGACCAGACCGGAAACGAAATCAGTTTTACGCCGGCGTCGGCGGCCACGATGGCCGCCACCCGCCCGCACACGTCGTGATCCGGATGGCCGTCGCTGGGCCACGGCGCCAGACAGACGGAGGCTCCATCCAGCAGCGGTACCAGACCTGCAGCGAGCGCGATGCCCCAGGCGTCAGCATCCCCGTGGGCACCGAAGTCGGGTAGCGACAGCCTCGTTCGGGTGGGCTCGATCCCCGCGGCCACGTAGGCCGCTGCAGTTTCGGCTAGACGTCGCTCCACTAGGTCGCGCCGACCGGCATCGGACAGATGCGGATGGGACAGCTCGCCGTCGGTAGCGGCCAGCACCCGGATCTCTGTACCGGCGTCGGACGCCGCAGCCAGCGTGGCGCCAGCGGCCAGCAACTCGTCGTCGGGATGGGGGGCCACCAGCACGATCGGACCGTCAGGTGGCCAGGGGTCTATTTCCGGCAGGCGAGCCACCACGTCGTCCCAGTCGGTGGCCCTGCGACCGGCCACCGGATCGAGCGGTGCCACCATCAGGACAGTTGCCGGGTGCCGCCCAGCCATGAGGCGTACAGGCCGGCGTAGACCCCACCCCGCTCCACCAGTTCGGTGTGGGGTCCGGACTCGACGATCCGACCATCATCGAACACCAGTACCAAATCAGAACGCTCGGCGGTCGACAACCGGTGGGCCACACTGACCGTGGTTCGCCCGGCGGCCAGCCGCTCCATGGCCCGCTCCAACGTCGTCTCGGTCTCCGGATCCACCGCCGAGGTCGCCTCGTCGAGCACCAGCAGGCCGGGGTCGGCTAGCTGCGCCCTCGCCAGGGCCACCAACTGGCGCTCACCGACCGACAACCCCTCGCCCCGTTCACCCACCCGGGTGTCGATCCCGTCCACCAGACCGGACACCCAAGCGGTCAGTCCGAGGGCCTCGACCGCGTCGATCACGTCGGCATCGGTGGCGCCCACCCGTCCATACCGGATGTTCTGGGCGACCGACGTATCGAACAAGAAGCCGTCCTGAGGAACCATCCGAATAGAGCGACGGCGATCCTCCGGCGAAGCGTCCCGGAGGTCCACCCCACCGACGCGCATCCGGCCTCCGGTGGGGTCGGCCAGACGGGTCAGCAGGCGGGCGAAGGTGGTCTTTCCTGATCCGGTCTCGCCCACCACGGCCACCGACGCGCCGGCGGCCAGATCAACGTCGATCCCGTGGAGCACCGGACCACCGGTCCGGTAGCGGAACTCGACTGCCTCGGCCCGCACGGCCAGTGCCCCAACGGGCAGCGGCAG
>DPMC01000181.1:0-150 GCA_003541675.1 Acidimicrobiaceae bacterium
ACGACGAGGGTGGCGTCGCCGTCACGGGGCACCACCAGCATGGTGAGGCGCTCCAAGGGCATGGCCTCGTACCCACAGAAGTACGGCAGGTCGGCGCCCACGGACAGGAGGAGGACGTCGACTCCCCGGTCAACCATGGAGGCCCGGACC
>DPMC01000181.1:493-3206 GCA_003541675.1 Acidimicrobiaceae bacterium
GCGCTGCTGGAACACTCGGTCAGGTTATGGGGCGAGATCGGGGGCAGCGCCCGTCGGCCCCGTTCACCAAGCGATCAGCGTCCGACCGACAGGGCCACGGGAACCGGTCCGCCCGCCGCCCGTGTCGCCTGGGCCGCCTGCCGTGCGTGGTAGCTGGACCGGGTGAGCGGACCGGCCTCCACGTGACCGATGCCCAGCGCCGCTCCCACCTCGCTCCAGCGGTCGAATGCGCCGGGCTCGACCCACCGGTCGACGGGCAGGTGGGTGGTGGTCGGCCGCAGGTACTGCCCAATGGTCACGATGTCACATCCCACGGCGGCCAGGTCGGCCAGGCACCCGTCGACCTCCTCGTCGGTCTCGCCGATCCCCACCATGATCGACGACTTGGTGGTCAGGCCGGAGGCTCCGGCCCGGGCCAGAACCGAGAGACTCCTGGCGTACGACGCCGACGGGCGGACGGTCCTCTGCAAGCGAGCCACGGTCTCCACGTTGTGGTTCAACACGTCGGGCCGGGCGTCGAAGATTTTCGAGAGCGCCTCGACGTCACCCCGACAGTCGGGGATCAAGACCTCTACGGCCGTCGACGGACTGGCTCCGCGGATGGCCTCGATGGTGGCCACGAAGGCGCTGGCCCCGTGGTCAGCCAGGTCGTCACGGGCCACCGCAGTGACCACCGCGTGGGCCAGCCCCATCTCGACGACCGCCTCGGCCACCCGACGCGGCTCGTCGGGATCGGGCGCGTCGGGCCTTCGGGTGTCGACGAGGCAGAAGCCGCAGGCCCGAGTGCAACGTTCACCGTTGATCATGAAGGTGGCCGTGCCGTCGTTCCAGCACTCGGAGATATTCGGACAGCCCGCCTCCTCGCATACCGTGGTCAGTCCCTGGTCGCGCATCAACGACTTCAGACGTCGGTAGCCGGGGCCGACATCCAACGGCACCCGCATCCACGAAGGCTTGCGGCCCACCCCTCCGCCGACCGGGGCTGGGATTTCACCGGGCCCCGCCCCTCGACTGAACGGACTGAGATCCCCGTCTCGTTCACCCTTGACGGCCTCTCCATCTACGGGTTTCCCGGCGAACCGACGCCACGCCACGTCGGCCCGATCGACCGGGCCCGCCGCCCACTGCTCGATCGCCCGAGCCGCCACCCGGTCCACCACCTCGGCCATGGTCACGTCGATTCCCTCGGCAGCCAGGGAGGTGACCCCAAACTCGGTGATTCCACACGGCACCATCCGATCGAAGTGGGTCAAGTCGGGCGCCACGTTCAGGGCGAAGCCGTGCATGGTCCGACTCCGGGTGAGCTTCACGCCAATGGCCGCCACCTTGCGGGGCCGAGGTCCGGCGGGCTCCACCCACACCCCCGGGTAGCGGTCGAGACGACCCACGTCGGTCAGGCCCAGATCACGACACACCGCCATGACCACCTCCTCCACGGACGCCACGTACGCCGCGGTGTCGGCCATCCCACCTCCCCGCTTGCCCGCCAGGTGGAGCATCGGGTAGCCGACCAGTTGGCCGGGTCCGTGGTAGGTGATGTCGCCGCCCCGGTCGGCCTGCACCACCTCGGCGTCGATCTCGTTTGCCGGAGCCAAAAGGTGGTCGAGGGTGGCCCGCAGGCCGAGCGTGTAGACGGCGTGGTGTTCCAGCAGGAGCAGGTGGTCCTGGGGTGTAGTTGGTTCCTCGGCATGGATCCGCTGTTGAAGGGCCAGCGCATCGCGGTAGCGGACCCGTCCCAGCCAGCGGACGCGAAACGGCCTGGTGGTGGTCACCGGTCGGCGCCGACCGCCCATCGAGCGGCCCAGTCGGCTCCCTCCAGGGTCTGCTTCATTGACCGGAGGAAGGCCGCCGCGTAGGCCCCGTCAAATGCCCGGTGGTCCCAGGCAAGGGCCAGCACACCCATCGATCGGGCTTCGATCGACTCGTGCCCGTCATCGTCGACGACCACCGCGGGGCGTCGGGCGATGCCGTCCGTCGAGAGGATGGCCACCTGAGGTTGGTTGATGATCGGGAACTGGAACAGCGTGCCGTACTGCCCGGGGTTGGTCACCGTGAACGTCCCGCCGGCCAGGTCGTCTGGGACCAACGACCGGCTACGGGCCCGTGTGGCCACGTCGACGATGGCGCGTGCCACGTCCTGGATGGATCGCTCGTCCACACCCCGTACCACCGGTGCCACCAACCCCTCGAAGTCCAGATCGACGGCCACCGCGAGGTTGACGGTGCCGTGCACGATGAGTTCGTCGTCCCCCACTGAGGCGTTGAGTCGCGGAAATTCGGCCAGGGCTCCACATAGGGCCGACACGATGAACGGCAGGTAGGTGAGGCTGGTGCCCTCGGCGGTACGCCACGCGTCCTTTTCGGCCAGCCGGACGACGTCGACCGCCGTGTAGTCGACCTCCATGGCGGTGAGCACATGGGGCGACGTGGCCTTGGACGCCACCATGTGGCGCGCCGTGGCCCGACGGATCCCGTCAAACGGCTCGGCCCGGCCGGGGTTGTCCCGAAGGAACCTCTCTACGTCAGCCCGGGTGATGCGCCCGGCCACCCCCGTCCCCGTCACCCGGACCGGATCCACCCCATGCTCGGACAACAACCTCCGCACCACCGGACTCAATAGCAGTCCGCT
Source organism: Acidimicrobiaceae bacterium (assembly GCA_003541675.1). Lineage (GTDB taxonomy): Bacteria > Actinomycetota > Acidimicrobiia > Acidimicrobiales > MedAcidi-G1 > UBA9410. The sequence goes on from DPMC01000181.1 coordinate 3,123, forward strand.
CCCACGACTGCCTCCAGACCCCCGGCTCCCGCCTGACCCCGATGCCCCCACCCCGGTCGACCCAGGCGGCGCGACACCCCCGCC
>DPMC01000017.1 GCA_003541675.1 Acidimicrobiaceae bacterium
ACTGCCGAGGTACAGCAACTTGTCCACCCCGGTCCGGTGGGCGGCCTGCACCACTGTGCCGTGGATCATCAGGTTGTCGTAGAGAAACTCGGCCGGTCGGGTGCTGTTGGCGTGGATACCGCCCACCGTGCCAGCCACCAAGAACACGTACTGGGGGCGTTCGGCATCGAACCAGGCGTCAACCGCCGCCTGGTCCCGAAGGTCCAGGTCGTCACGGCCGACGGTTCGCAGATCAGTGAATCCCTCGTCCTTCAACCGCCGGACGATCGCTGAGCCGACGAGGCCGCGGTGTCCAGCGACGAACAGGGGCGCTGACCGGTCGATCATCCGCGAACCGGCTCGGTCATCGGTCGACACCGTCAACGTGGTCGACGAACTCGACGTGCATGGTCATGGGCCGACGCTAGTCCTGAGCCGGGTTCTCGCCGGGGGGCGTGGCCGGCGAACCGATGGCGCCCAACTCTCGGAGGTAGGTGCCCAACAACTCGGCCACCATGGCCACCGATACGGCGTCCAGCGGCTCGCTACGTTCCAGCCCTCGGGCCACCACGTGTTCCAGGATCCCGTCGAGTGGGGCGGTCCGGTTCCCGACTTCAGGACGCTCGTCGACCGCCGCATCGCCCAGTTCCTGACCATGCTCGGTGGCCAGACCGGCCTCGTCGAACACCTCGAGGTACCAACCCACCACGGCGATCACGTCGTCGAGGCTGAGCTGCCCGGCCGCCTCGGTGGGGAGCCGCTCGGCAATCCAGTCCGCCGCGTCGTCGATCTCCAGCACTGCGGGGCGCAACGTGCCGCTGAGTCGACCCACAGCGGAACCCACGGCGATCAGGGCGATCCCCACGACAAGGAGCGCGCCGAGGGCGAGGAAGAACCAGGTCACGGTTGGATCATGCCAGCACGACCGACGCCGGTGGCGCCAGGACCGTCACCGGGATGAGGACGCGGGGACTGTTAGCCCCGGATCAGGGCCGTGATTCAGATTCCGATTCGCTGGGCGAGCAACTCCCGGTGATAGGTCGGGTCGCCGAACAGCAACTCGGAACTCTTGGCCCGCTTGAAGTACAAATGCGCCGGGTGCTCCCACGTGAAACCGATGCCGCCGTGGATCTGGATGTTCTCAGCCGTCGTGTGGAAGTAGGCCTCTGAGCAGTACGCCTTAGCCAACGAGGCCACCGACGGAAGCTCGTCGTTCAACTCTGCTGCACACCAACCGGCGTAGTAGGCGGCCGACTTCGCTGACTCCACTTCGAGCAGCATGTCGGCGCACTTGTGCTTGATGGCCTGAAATGAACCGATGGGCCGACCGAACTGGACGCGGTCCTTGGCGTACTGCACGGCGGTGTCCAGGCAGATCTGGGCGCCACCGACCTGCTCGGCCGCCAGAGCCACCGCAGCCAGGTCCAGTACCCGCTCGAGCACCGGCCAGCCGGCCCCCTCGGCACCGATCAGGGTGGCCGACACGCCGTCGAAGTCGAGGCGGGCCTGCTTACGGGTCATGTCCATGGTGGCCAGTGCGGTCCGGGTCAGGCCATCGGCGTCACCGGCCACGTGGAACAGCGACACACCGTTGGTGGTACGGGCCGCCACCAGCACCAGGTCAGCGATGTGACCATCCAGGACGTACATCTTGGAGCCCGAGAGGGTCCAGACGTCACCACTGGCCGAAGCCTCCATGGTGATACCCGCCTCGTCCCAACGGCCGCTCTCCTCGGTGAAGGCCAGCGTGGCGATGGTCTCACCCGAGGCGATACCGGGCAGCAGAGCCGAAGCCGCAGCCTCGTCACCGGCGTGGATGAGCGTGTTGGCAGCCAGCACCACGGTGGAGAAGAACGGTGCGCACAGTAGGGCCCGACCCATCTCCTCGAGCACCACGATGAGCTCGACGTAGCCGAAGCCCTGACCGCCGTACTCCTCGGGGATGACGAGGCTCTGCAGTCCGAGCTGCTCGGCCATCATCGACCAGGTCTCGGCGTCGTAGCCGACCTCAGTCTCCATGAGCTCACGGACGGCAGTCTCCGGCGAGTAGTTCTCGAGAAACTGGCGGACGAACTCCCGCAGCTGTTCCTGTTCCTCGCTGAATGCGAAGTTCATGTGGATGCTCCCTGTTTGTTGCTGGCCGGTGGTTTGTGGTCAGCGGCATGTGGCCAATGACTGGCGTTACGTGACTGGATCGACGGCCCGACGGACCGTTTCGATGGCATCGTTCTACCAGTCGGCCCCCACCGGTACGACATCGGGCCGACTGGCCGCCCGTCACAGGACTCTCAGTGTCATGATCTCACCATGGACACAACCTCCGCCGATGACGACTCCACCATGACGGTGCCCACGTCACCGCACGCCGGGCCGTGCACCCACCACGACCATCCCCGACCGCCAGTGTCCGGGGTGACCCTCCATTGGTGCGACGAGCAGGCCGAGATCCACCGGATCGTGGTCGGCGACTACGAGAACAACGTGTTCGTGTTGAGGTGCCGCCAGACCGGCCAGTCGGTCCTGATCGACGCCGCCAACGAGCACGACAAGCTCCTTGAACTCTGCCGGGCGCTCAACGTGCAGTCGGTACTTGAGACCCACGGTCACTGGGACCACATCCAGGCCGTACCCGCCGTGCGCGCCGCGGGTTACCGGGTGGCTGTGACGGCCGACGACGCGGCGATGCTCCCCAGCTACGACGACCTTCTCGAGGACGAGACGGTGCTTGAGGTGGGTCGCCTTCGCCTGCACACCATCTGCACGCCGGGCCACACCCCGGGGTCCATCTGTTTCCGTCTCGAAGGTTCACCGATTCTGTTCAGCGGCGACACCCTGTTTCCCGGGGGTCCCGGGAATACCACGTTCGAGGGCGGCGACTTCTCTACCATCATCGGGTCCATTGACCGACGGCTGTTTGCTCCCCTTCCCCCCGAAACAGTCGTCATGCCCGGGCATGGCGCGGACACGACCATCGGTGCCGAGCAGCCGAAGCTCGATGAGTGGGTGGACCGGGGCTGGTGACGGACGTTCCCCTACCGGCCGACGATCGCCCGTTTGACGACACTCCGATCCACACCGTGGACCTGCCCGACACGCCGATCCGGGACCGCAACGTGCCAGCCGAAGCGTGGGTGGAGGCTCCCGACGCCCTACTGGCCGCCGCCGAAGGAATTCCGTCAGCCGACGGTCGGCCGGTCCGAATCGCCTACAAGCGGCGACTCGGCGGGTGGCTGTTGTGGCGGGCGGGCCCCGCCAAGGGCGACGCCCGTTACATGGCCGTCCACGCCGACGATCTCGACCGCCACCTTTCGTTCCGGCTCTACGCCGACGGCACCGGGTCAGGGGTGGGCGCCGACGAAGCCGTCTATCCACGGTTCCGTGAATGGAAGCGAAGCCTGCTCTGACGGGGTTCAGGAACAGGCCGAGGATTACCACTATCGCCATAGTGGGAATGGGGGCACCCTCCTAGACTCAGATCGTGAGCACCCCTGAAATTCCCGTACCCGTGGCCCCACTGTTCGAGGTGACGGATCTCCACGCGTCGACCACCGACGGCGTCGAGATCCTGCGGGGCGTCGACCTGGTGGTCCAGCACGGTGAGGTCCACGCCCTCATGGGACCCAACGGGTCCGGCAAGTCAACGCTGGCCTCGGTTCTTCTCGGAAGCCCCGAATACGTGGTGACCAGTGGTTCGGTGCGGTTCCGGGGCGACGAGATCACCGACTGGTCGCCCGACGTGCGTGGCAAAGCCGGCATTTTCCTGGCCTTCCAATACCCGCTGGAGATCACCGGCGTGTCGGTCATCAACTTCCTGCGCCAGTCCCTGTCGGCCCGCAAGGGCATCGACCTCTCGGTGCTTGAACTTCGCCTCTCGATCATGGACTGGATGGACCGCCTCGGCATGGATCCATCGTTCGCCGACCGCCACGTCAACGAGGGCTTCTCGGGTGGCGAGAAGAAGCGCAACGAGATTCTTCAGATGGCCATCCTCGAACCGGAGATGGCCATCCTCGACGAGACCGACTCGGGCCTTGACATTGACGCCCTTCAGGTGGTGGCCGAAGGTGTGGCCGAGGTCCGCAGCGACCGTCCCCAACTCGGCGTGCTAGCCATCACCCACTACCAGCGACTCCTCGACAAGCTCCATCCCGACATGGTGCACATCCTCGTCGACGGACGGATTGTCGAACGTGGTGGCCCGGACCTGGCCGCCCGTCTCGAAGCCGAGGGCTATGAGGCATTCCGGCCGGCCGGACCGGCTGCCGGGACCTGAGCCCGGGATTCCCCGTGTCCGCCACCCTCGACGTCGCCGCCATCAAGGCCGAGTTCCCGCTGCTGCAGCGGGAAGTCAACGACCACCCCATCGTCTACCTCGATTCGGGCGCAACCTCCCAGAAGCCCCAGTCAGTACTGGATGCCATGGACCAGTACTACGCCGAAATCAACGCCAACATCCACCGCGGCGCCTACCTGATCGCCGAGCGGGCCACCACTGCCGTGGAAAACTCCCGGGTCGCCCTCGCCCGGTTCCTCGGCGCACCCTCGGCAGAAGAGATCGTGTTCACCAAGAACGCCACCGAGGCCATCAACCTGGTCGCCTACTCATGGGGTCGGGCCAACCTGGTGGAAGGCGACGTCATCCTCCTAACCGCGCTTGAGCACCACGCCAACATTGTCCCGTGGCAACAGTTGGCCACCGAGCGGGGCTTGGACATCCGTTGGATCCCGGTCGACGACGACGGACGCCTCGACCTGGCCGATCTAGACGTTCTGTTAGACGACGTGAAACTGTTGGCCGTCACCGCGGCATCCAACGTGACCGGTGCACTGCCTCCGATCCGCCATCTGGCCGACGCAGCCCACGCCTTGGGCGCCACCGTGCTGGTCGACGCCAGCCAGTGGGTCCCCCACCTGCCGACCGATGTAACCGCCTGGGACGCCGACTTCGTGGCAGTCACCGGCCACAAAATGTGTGGCCCGACGGGCATCGGCGCGCTGTGGGGCCGTCAGGAGTTGCTCGATGCCATGCCACCGTTCCTAGGCGGCGGGTCGATGATCCAGAACGTCACCTTCGAAGGATTCACCCCGGCCGACGTTCCCGCCCGCTTCGAGGCAGGCACCCAGCCCATCGCCGAGATTGTCGGCTGGGACGCGGCAATTGATTTTCTCGAGGGCCTCGGCATGGAGGCCGTGGCCGCCCACGAGCGGAACCTCACGGCCTACGCCCTTCGTACCCTCACCGAACGGTTCGGCGACGACCTAATTATCCACGGTCCGAGCACCGTCGAGGAACGGGGCGGCACCCTGTCGCTGGCCTACCGGAACATCCACCCGCACGATCTCAGCCAGGTACTCGACCAACACGGCGTCTGTGTGCGGGCCGGCCACCACTGCGCCAAGCCCCTCATGAAGGTGTTGGGCGTCAACGCCACGGCCCGTGCCTCGCTTTACCTCTACAACGATGAATCTGATGTCGACGCGCTGGCCGATGCAATGGCCTACGCCAGCGACTTCTTCGCCCTCTGACCCGATTTCTGGACCCGCTGCCAGACGCAGCATCCGCCGCATTCCCATCGATTGACCAGCCGCCCCAGGAGCACCTACACCATGGCCGGACTCGAAGACCTCTACCGCGAGATCATCCTCGACCACTACCGGAGTCCCCGGAACCGTGGCGAGCTCGAGGTGCCGCCGGCCACCATGGCCGAGGGCTTCAACCCGCTGTGCGGCGACGAGATCCGGGTGTACCTCGAGGTCGACGACGGGGTAATCAGCGACATGCGAATCGGCGGACAGGGCTGTTCGATCAGCCAGTCGTCAGCGTCGATGATGTCCACAGCGGTGATCGGAAAGTCGATTGACGAGGCCCGCGACGTGCTGCGGCAGTTCAAGGAGATGATGTCGATCCACGAGCACGGGCTGGATGGCGACAACAGCGATCGCGCCGGTGATGACACTGCGGATCAGCCGGGCGCTT